>JAJPZL010000429.1 GCA_021204375.1 Bacteroides sp. | reverse complement strand
TAATAGGTAGAGTAGGATTACTAAAGAGAGAAAACAGGTTCTCTGAAAAGGTGAAAAGAGTTGATCTTTCCGGTATTAAAAGGCAGGAAAGGAGGTAGAAACAGAAAATAAAAGAAGGGGGAACATTGAAATTATGACTTTCCCGGAAATAGTAAGAATAGGATACATTAACATCTACTTTTTATTTACCACGTAACACCAGATCGGATAGTGGTCAGAATCCCGGATAGAACGATCTACGGTACAATCCAGGGAACGATAGTTCTTACTGACCAGGATATGGTCGATCCGGAAATAAAAATAATTCTGATTGTAGGAGATTCCAAGCCCGTTCCCCGACTGCCGGAAAGCATCCGTAAACCCTTTACTGATCACCCGGTGGGTATAAGAGATAGGACTATCATTGAAGTCACCACATACAATAAGAGGGTTATCCCCGATAGAGTCGATCACCTGCCTGATCTTGTCCGCCTGATGAGCCCGCAAAGAAGAGGCATCGGCCAGCTTTTTCACCAGATGTTTCACACCTCCCTGCAGATCACTTCCCTGCTGATCTTTCAGCATATTCTTATAAATAGTTTTATCTTCTAAGGTGAGCTTATTGGATTCCAGGTGATTGTTGATCACTGAAACCGTATCGCCATTAATAAGCAAGGTAAAAAGGGCTGAACCGTTATACCCGCTCTCATAATCGATCAAACGGGCCGAAAGAACAGGGAATTTAGAATAACAGGCCACGGCATTTCCACTTTTCCTCTTCACACCCAGTTTCACCTCTTTCCGGTAAGGATAGTCCGCCCAGGCTTTATTAATATCCGCCAGCGTCAGTTTTTTCTTATCGGAAGAGTATACAAACTCCTGAAGGCATATAATATCTGCCTCGCTGTTACGGATATATTCCAGAATAGGATTGGGAGATCCCGGTGTATGGGGTGCCTGGCTGTTAAAAGCCATTACATTGTAGGAGAGCACCTTGATAGCATTCTCCGGTACACGGGAAGGCATATTGACGGGCAGGTAAGTCCGTACTGCACTCCAGCAGATAAGAATGGCAATGAATGAAAAAAGAGAAAAACCTCTCCGGAAAACAAGCCAGAAAAGAATAAAAAGAATATTTACTGCCAGAAAAGCAGGGAAAGCGAGTCCTACCGCAGAAAGGACCGGATACTCTACCGGACTTATCCACGTACTATAAGCTGAGAAGATCAGTAAACCTGCAACCAGCAGATTCACCATTCCCAGGATCAGATAGAGCAGGCTACCGAAGAACTTCATCCTTACCGTTTACTTGCATCAAAAAGCTTCTGTTTCTCATCCGCAGTAAGATTCTGATAGCCTGATTTCCGGATCTTATCCAGAATGCGGTCCACCTCTTCAGTATCTGCTTTCTTCCGGGCATTGTATTCAAAATCTTTAGGACTGCGGTTATAATGCACTTTCATCTTAGACTTCTGCTTTTTACCAAACCCTTTTCCGCTCAATGCATCCAGTATCCGGTTGATCCAGTGCGTCATATCCCGTCCCTTTGCCAGTGCAGAGGCAAACCAGAGACCTCCCAAAGCTCCACCCAGGTGAGAGATATGTCCGCCTGCATTGGCAGAAGTAAGAAAAAGCAGATCGGTAACGACTACCACCAATGCCAGGTATTTCAACCGTATATTTCCAAAAAAGAGTAGCCGGATCATATAGTTAGGTTCGCGGTAAGCAGCAGCCATCACAATAGCCAGGACCGAAGCAGAGGCTCCCAGCAGATAGGGCCCTTCGACCACCGGACGGAAATAGGGAAACAGATTATAGGAGATCATATAAAGCAATCCCCCGCAGAGTCCACCCAAAATATACAAGCCGCGAAGATGCTTTTCAGAGAAAACCAGCAGAAAAAGTTGCCCGAACCAATAGAACCACAACATATTGAAAAGAATATGCAGGATATCCGCATGCATAAACATATAGGTGAAAAGCGACCAGGGTTGCCACAGCCATTTTCCGAAAGAAGCGGGTAGTTCAAAAAAACGTAAAAAAGAGACACTGCTGTAATTAAACAGCTGCATCACTACCGTCACCAGTACACAAAGAATAAAAACGGCAATGTTAATAAAAAGAAATCTTTTCACAATATTCCCCTGCTTAAATTGTAGTTTAAGATCATTGAAAATAGGTGCCATTATTTCTGTTCTTTTTTTTCCAGTACAAAATCAGAATAAGCCCGAAGATCATTCCTCCCAGATGGGCAAAGTGAGCCACATTATCCCCGGGATTATTACTTACTCCCAGGAATAACTCAATCGCTGCATATCCGATCACAAAATATTTGGCGCGGATAGGTATCGGCAGGGGAAATATAAAAAGAGACTGGTTGGAGAACAACATGCCAAATGCCAGCAGGATCCCAAAGACAGCTCCCGATGCCCCTACGGTAGTAAGCAGATTAAGATATTCTATCATAGGAATAACACCCATGCCCGTATTCACACTGGTATATTTGGAAAGCTCTATGGTATAATGTATATATTGTACTATTTCCTGTACAATACCTGCACCTACCCCACATACTATATAATAAAGTAGGAAACGTTTTCCTCCCCAGACATACTCTAATACCCGCCCAAACATCCAGACAGCAAACATATTGAAGAAAAGATGGGTAAGATTAGCATGGAGGAACATGTAAGAGAAAAACTGGAAAAGGTAAAAGTCCTTCCCCATAAAAAAATGCAAACCCAGCCAATGGTTCAGATCAATTCCATGCTTAAGTGCCACCACGGACCCAAAAAAGAAAAGAACATTTATTATCAGCAGGTTTTTGGTAACTGTAGGTATTCCCATCATAATGAATCTGTTTTTGTCCTTTTTAAGGAAAACAATCGTCCGGCAAAATTACGAAAATAATTCCGTTAGCCGGTTTAAAAAGCCAGACTGATTATATTTTTTTGATGGAGCATCCTCTGTTTTTAAGAAATCTCCATCCTCCGGTAACTTCTTTACTACCTTTTAACACATTGAGTATGTATTTGTTTAGCCTTTTCCTCGGTCAGAAAAACTGCAGAGAACCGGCAATGACTTTCTATCCGCTTTTTTTATTGAAGTTATCTTGTCTTTTTTACGAAATTATTTTTTAGTTGTTTTTTAGTCATTTTTTTATCAAAAACCGAAGACATAGTAAATCTATGGCTGAGATTTTTGGTAAGAAAAGGGCAAAAAAGAACAAAAAAGAATGAAGTATAAAAAGTCAAGATGGCTTCAATAATAAAGACGAATGTATATCTTTGCAAACCAAATAAAAACCTTTTCAAGATTATGAGTATCATCGAAATAAAGATCCAGGATGCTGTAGAACAGGCACTGAGGTCCCTGTACGTACAGGAAGTTCCCCCCTCTGCCATACAGATACAAAAAACAAAGAGAGAATTCGAAGGACATTACACACTTGTAGTATTCCCTTTTCTGAAAATTTCCCGTAAAAGTCCGGAGCAGACAGCACAGGAAATAGGAGCTTACCTACAGGAGAACGAACCTTCGGTTGCCTCTTTCAATGTGATCAAAGGGTTCCTGAACCTCACCATAGCTGCTCCCTCCTGGCTGGAGATGCTTCATTTCATCCATCAGGATCAGGAATTTGGTATTAAAAATGCCGGTGAGAACGCTCCGCGGGTAATGATCGAATACTCCTCTCCCAACACCAATAAACCCCTCCACCTGGGACACATCCGGAACAACCTACTTGGAAATGCACTGGCCAATATCGTAGCAGCCAATGGTAATAAGGTAGTAAAGACCAATATTGTAAACGACCGGGGTATCCATATCTGCAAATCTATGCTGGCCTGGCAGAAATATGGGAACGGAGAGACGCCTGCCTCTTCCGGTAAAAAAGGAGACCACCTGGTAGGAGATTACTATGTAGCTTTTAACCAACATTATAAAGCAGAACTGGCTTCCCTGATGGAAAAAGGATTGACCAAAGAGGAAGCAGAAGCCGCTTCAACCCTGATGAACGAAGCCCGTGAAATGCTGGTAAAATGGGAAGCCGGTGACCCGCAGGTACGGGAACTCTGGGCTACCATGAACGGATGGGTATACGAAGGATTTGATGAAACATACCGCAAGCTGGGTGTAAGTTTCGATAAAATATACTATGAATCAGAGACCTACCTGGTTGGAAAAGATAAAGCCCTGGAAGGACTTGAAAAAGGGATTTTCTACCGGAAAGAGGATGGTTCGGTATGGGCTGACCTTACTGCCGAAGGACTCGATCATAAACTCCTGCTCCGTGCAGACGGCACTTCCGTATATATGACACAGGATATCGGTACTGCTAAACTGCGTTTCGACGACTATCCGATCAATAAAATGATCTATGTAGTAGGGAACGAGCAGAACTACCACTTCCAGGTACTCTCTATCCTGTTGGATAAACTTGGTTTTGAATGGGGTAAAGGACTGGTACACTTCTCTTATGGTATGGTAGAGCTTCCAGAAGGAAAGATGAAATCACGCGAGGGGACCGTAGTAGATGCGGACGATCTGGTAGAAGAGATGATCCGGACCGCCCTGGAGACCTCGGTTGAACTGGGTAAACAGGAAAACGCTTCCCGGGAAGAGCTGGCTGAAACAGCCCGTATCGTAGGGTTGGGAGCATTGAAATACTTCATCCTGAAAGTAGATGCCCGCAAGAACATGACCTTTAATCCGAAAGAGTCTATTGACTTTAACGGGAATACCGGTCCCTTTATACAATATACCTACGCCCGTATCCAATCTGTACTTCGTAAAGCGGCAGCAGAAGGAATTACCATACCGCAGCAACTTACCGGCAACCCGGAACTGAATCCGAAGGAGAACGGCCTGATTCAGACACTTTCTGAATTCCCGGAAATAGTAAAGCAGGCCGGTGAAGATTATAGTCCCTCCGGCATTGCCAACTATACTTACGACCTGGTAAAAGAGTATAACCAGTTCTACCACGACTACTCCATTCTCCGTGAAGAGAACAACGAGCGGAAGCTATTCCGCCTGATGCTTTCGCAGAATGTAGGAAAAGTAATTCGTACCGGTATGGGACTGTTGGGGATCGAGGTTCCTGAAAGAATGTAAAATACAGACTCCGATAGTATATATACAAACAGCCCGGTTATTCACATAACCGGGCTGTTTTTTGTGGCTTTACCATCCACAACTCAAAGTAAGCAGATAAACCGGAACAGAGAGATTTGTTCCGGTTTATGGATGAATTAACTATAATTTTTTAATACCAACGGGGGTCTCCTGCCTTTAATCGCTTCATGGTATTACTAATAATAGTAAGATCGCCGTTCGGAGTATCCTGGAATACCGCTTCTGAATCTCCTCCTGCACTACCCATACCCGGTATCGGGTACTCTTCCATCGTAAAGTCAGTAGTTGCATAGTTATCAGAAATAAACGGTGACTGTGCCAGTGCAGCATCATTAACGACTGCTCCACGGGTACTATATTCAGGTCCCCGGGTTATATAATTTCTCCAAAGAGATTATTCTGAATAGTAATGGTACCAGCTACATTGTAAGTTTTATAATTGATCAGCATGAAAGGAGCACGCATGGTATTATAGAACGTATAATTCTCAATAGTAATACTTCCGGCAGCATTCCGGTTACTGGTTACTACCCCTGCCGGACAATCAGCGAGAGTAGAATTACGCATAATAACACTATTATAACCACTGTTAGCAGCTTCTACGCCACAGATCGGAGCTTCTTGTCCCCACTGTGAACCCAGATCGGTCAGTGTACAGTTCTCAATAATGACCTCATTAATTACCTGATTCGTACCTTTCAGGTAAACAAATGCCCACTGTGCATGTTTAATATCATAATCTGTAAATTCAAGGGTACCCAGTGTAAAGTCATTTCCTCCATCGGCGATAAACATACCGGTTTGATAATCACCGTCGGTATCACCAAATCCATTGATCTCCAGATTCCTGAAACGCATATGATCCACACTTCCTCCGGCTACCGGTTCAAACTCACCATCTACATAGAAACGTACTTTGCTATCATCTCCGGTTTCACCACCGATCAGGGTAAAGCTATACTCCATCGGTACATTACCGGTGGTTGCCATTGCATGGGTACGGCCGGCCGGAAGAAGGAAAGTAGAACCTTCGGGAGCACTCTTTATTAGCGTATACAGATCTTCTCCCTCACCCACTATAATAATATCCGCACGATAGGTAGTAAAGGTAACAGAGCCAATTTGTCCCATCATCTCATCCTCTACTCCCAGAACAACGGTATATTCAGTATCCGGAGTCAATCCCGTTAACTCATATCTTTTATTCGCCAGACCGGTAGTAATGGTACTGATCAATGTTTCACCCTCGTAAACTAATAATTTACTTATCACATAGAGCTCATCTCCCATTTGATAATCGTCCCAAGCAATAACAGCCGAAGTGGGTGAAAGATCAACCAATGGCCTGCCCATATTGATAACAGGTTTCATTTCTGTGGACAATCTACCCTCAAAAACCGCATAATGAGAATCTTCCGCCGGGTCTTCATGGAGAGCCTTTACACGGATACCATACGCAGTTTCCTACTCAAGCCCCCTGAAGTCGGCCACCGTACCGGTAGTCTCCACACTTTCCAGAACCGTTGTAAAATCATCCAGACTGATCTCAGCCAGGTAACCACGGGCATCTTTAATATCATACCATACAATATGCAAAGAGTTATTGTGAGCATAAATACTATCGTTAACAAAAAGAGGCCGGAACAGACGATTGGGAACCACATTACCATCGTCATCATCAGAACAGGCGGTAAACACAAACGAGAAGCCTGCTATCAGCAATAAAAGCTTTATCGGATTTAGTATATAATTTTCATATGTCTATTCATTGTATATTATCAATTTATCAGAACCCATAGTCATTTACCAAAGTACCGGCAGAAGAGTCAATAGCAGTCTGCGGAAGCGGAAGCAGATGACGATCCTGTACAGAAATACTCTTAAATCCATTTCCTCCATCCAAGCCACACCCCCAGGCATTCAGGTGCTGAACATATTCTGCAGCATCTTCCTCGTCCGAATAAGTTGCCGAATACCAGCTTACACGGGTATAACCGGAGATATCCGTAGTTCCCAGATCTTCATCCAGATTTAGTTGATCATAATCAATCTCCACCGCATCTGAGGCACTCCATTTTACAAACAGATAATCAGGTATGTAATCATACTCTCCTTCTTTTTTGATGATCTGCTCATTTACCTTTCTGGCCTCCTGGATCTTTTCAGTCAATTTATTCCAACGGATTAGGTCCCATTTACGGATACTCTCACCGGCAAACTCCCAGGCTCTCTCCTGCATAATAGCTTCGTGGAAATCATCTCCTTTTGACAGAGCGTTCACATAATTGTCGACCAGGCGGGTCCGTGTTGACTGATCAGCTTCACTGAACGCGCGGTTCCTTACTACCCGCAAGACTTCTCTGGCCACACCAATATCTCTACCGGGCAACGCATTTTCTACCTCTGCCAGCATCAGGTAAATATTCGACATACGCAGAGGTACCCAGTTAATACCGGTTACCATCTTACCTGTTGCACTCTGCATACGGACAATATATTCACTGGTCATCCATTTACGGTTCCATTTACCGATATTCAGAGCAGCCGCATCGGTAATGATCTGTTGCACACCGTTATTATCATATTGGGCAACAGCTACCGATACCAGACGGCGGCTATCCTGCGGATCAAATGAATAGAGGAAGCCCGGTGTGGTACGAATACCGGCCTGGTTACCATACCCATATTTATCACTGGTATTAAATTCCATCCTGCAATATATCCCTGTTCACCGGCTCCACCTATTTCGAAGCCAAATTCGATCAGATTCTCATTATAGTCATTATACTGCAGACCACACAACTTTTTCCAGATATCTACATACGAAGGAGTAAGCTAGTGGATGCCGTTGGCAATAATATCCTGGCATTCCGAACGGGCGATCTCATAATACTTCTCCCAATCGCTTCCACGTTCTATTTTCAGGCTTTTACGGAACGAGTATCCACCCCGGTTCAGACATATCTGAGCCAGAAGCCCCTTGGCAAACCCTTTGGTCACCCGTTCAATGTGGCTGGCATTGGAGTTCGCTCCATACCAGGGCAATAGTTCAATAGCCTCCTGTAGGTCTACGATCAGTGCATCATAGATCACATCCCTATCGGTTTTACCGGTATAGAAATTGCTCCCGTCCGAGCTGGTAGGCTCTTGCTTGAAAGGTACATCTCCCCAGTTACGGACTAATTCTATATAGAGGTAAGCCCGGAGTGTAAGAGCTTCTCCCAGATATTGCGCCATCACTTCATGATCCTCGTGGTTCTCATTGGTATACAAGGCGCTCTCACGGATGCCCTGAATCACAAGATTGGCTCTCTCTACGGCTTTGTAATAAGCATTGTAAGAGGAAGCAAGACCGATATTACCCGACTCTGCTACATAGTTAGCAATACTACGGCGTTCATTATCATCATAAGAACCGGTACTGAACTCCTGTATCTCGATATCCGTATTGAAAGGGTAATAGAAGTTGTTCCATACTTCCGTTGCAATAAAGGCCGAATAGATCCCTATTACCGCATCATTGGTATATACCTTAGAACTAAATACTACATCAGGTGTATAAGTAGATTTGGATTCTGTATCCAAAAAGTCATCACAGCTGCTGCATATAAGTACAGCTACAATAACCGAGAACCATTTCAATATTTTGTTTTTCATAATTCTCCTTATTTGCATGTTATTAGAAGTTGATATTTATCCCCCCTACAAATGTCCGGCTTCTCGGATAAGCAGAGTAGTCCACATTAGGAGTTAAAGGATTGGAGCTGAAAACGTCTACTTCCGGATCGTATCCGGTATATTTGGTCCAGGTCCATAAATTGTATCCGGAAGCATATATGCGAATACTATTGATCTTAAGTTTATTCATAACCGATTTCGGAAGTGTATATCCGATGGTAAGGTTATTCAGACGCAGGAACGAGCCATCTTCCACTGCCCAGGAGTGCATAACCAGACTACTCATCATCGGACTCCAGATCGTAGCATTCTCATTCATCTTAGCCAGGATATCCGGATCGCTTACAAAACTACCCGCTACCCCGTATATTCACCTGTTTTATCAAACGTAATAAAGCGTTTATCCGAACTCATGATCGAGTAGATATTTTGAAAGGTCCGGGTTCCCGGATAAGAGGTAAAGTTCAGCTTATTGGCATTGTAGACATCGTTCCCATACGACCAGTTAAACTGTGCGGTCAGATCGAAGTTCTTATAAGTAGCATTGAGCGTAAAACCACCGGTATGTTTCGGATTCGCATTTCCGATCACGGTACGATTATTTTCCGAGTCAATATATCCATCGCCATCCAGGTCTTTAAACTTCAACGCTCCCGGCCCAAAATAACGTCCACCTCCGATTTGTGCACTATTGGAAGCCACTTCCTCTTTGATGGTATAAGCACCTGTACTATAATCGTAGTTGAAATCATCAAAAGAGTACATGCCATCGGTTACATATCCATACATCAAACCGGTTGACTTACCCTCCTGTATCAGGTATTCACCGGTAGGACCCTGGGTTCCATACCAACCGGATTCATACAATAACGTCTTATCAGCCCCCAGCTTCTCGATCTTGTTCTTATTAAATGCAATATTGAAAGAGGCAGAGAGTGAAAAATCTTTCTTATTAACCAGCAAGGCATCTAAAGAGATCTCTAATCCTTTATTAGAAGTCTGACCAATGTTCTGCATCTGTGCAGTATATCCGGTGCTGGCCGGAATAGCTGCCCGGATCAGTAAGTCCTTGGTTGTATTCCAGTAAAGATCCACCACAGCATTCAACCGGTTATTCAGGAATCCCATATCCAGACCCAAGTTACGGGTTACTGTTGTTTCCCATTTCAGATCCGGATTAGAAAGTGTACTACCCGGACGCAGCTGGTTCTGTATGACATTATTATAAGTATAATTTTCCCTATCCGCATCACTCTGGTAGGTCATTTTCCACAGGTTATCCGCAATACGGTTATTACCGGCCATACCAAAGCTCAAACGGGCTTTCAGGTTAGAGACCCACTCTACAGGCTGCATAAAATCCTCTTCGCTGACTCTCCAGACTCCGGCAATAGAAGGAAAATACCCCCACTGATTCCCTTTGGCAAATTTACTGGAACCGTCCGAACGGAAAGTTCCGATAAGTAGATATCTGTCCATTAAAGAGTAGTTGATACGTCCGAAGAAAGAGACCATATTATTATCCGGCGCTTCATACGTGTAAAGCGGCTGTGCAGTTCCCTGGGACATTATAGCAAATGCATTATCAATGGTAGTACCCATCGGGAAATAGCGCACTCCATTCTGGATCGTTTTCGCTTTAGCCGAAGTTACCTCCTGGCCGATCATTACATTCAAACTCTGGTTGGGTATAATGTCCTTGAGATAAGTTAGTGTATTAGCAATACGGTAGCTATTTGCTTCATAATCCGTAACGATCACCATCGGAAAAGAACCGTAATTGGAAGTCTGAGGAGAGTCAGTACCATAATATTTACGTTCCTTCTGGTTCTGTATCTCAGTACCACATTCACTGCGGATCGTAAAATCCTTCAGGAATTTAAAGGTAATCCCCCCCCCATTCAGAGCCAGTGTATTATGCTTCAACTGACGATAAGTATCATTAATTACCGCTAACGGATTTACCAAAGAGTTATACGTTTCAATATCTGCTCCCGGAATATCTGTTCCCAGTACATCTGCCAATCCCGAAGTTGTTGGATACTGAATTGCGTGTCTCAGGAACGCATTGGTAGAGTTGGAAGAAGAGGTTCCGCTACCATCCACCACATAATTGGTAAAACGGGTATTGAAATCAAAACTCCAGTGATCATTCAGTTTCGTATTTAAATTAAAATTCACATTGTTACGCTCCATGCCGGAGTGGATCATAATTCCCTCTTCGTCCGCACGGGTCAAACCTAAGCTAAAACGGGTACGCTCGTTCCCTCCGTTAATATTCACATTATAATTTTGGGTAAATGCATTCCGGCCGAATACCTCTTCCTGCCAGTTAGTACCCTTCTGATTCTGATAGAGTTCATAATCCCCATAATCTCCATAGAAACATCTTACGTTATCAGCTGTCGTTCCGGATTCACCTCCCAGCTCATATTGCCACAAGACATATTCATACGGATCCAGTACATCCAGAGTTTTAGCCAGTTTCCTGACTCCTCAGTAAGAGTTAAAAGAGACACTGGTCTTTCCCTCTTTACCCTGTTTGGTAGTGATCATAACTACTCCGTTAGCACCCCGAGCACCATAAATAGCGGTCGAAGAGGCATCCTTCAAAATGGTCATTGTTTCAATATTCGCCAGGGAAACACGCTGAAGTTATTAACAGGGAAACCATCCACAATATAGAGCGGAGAGTTATCCTGAGTAATAGAACCTCCACCACGCACACGGATCTTTACCTCTGCATCCGGAGAACCTTTCGCAGACGATACGGTGACCCCGGCGACCTTACCGGTCAGGGCAGCAGCGGCTGAAGTAACAGGGATCTTTGCCAGTTCATTCCCACCCACAGTAGATACCGAACCGGTAAGGTCTTTTTTGCGGGATACCTCGTATCCTACAACCACCACTTCATCCAATGCCTGGGCATCGTCCTCTAAAATAACCTGGATAGTTGTTTTTCCTTTGACAGTGATCTCCTGTGTTCTCATCCCTATGTATGAAATAACAAGAGGCAGATCTCCGGAAACATTGAGCTGAAAATTACCATCCAAATCAGTAATGACTCCATTCATTGTCCCCTTTTCCAAAACTGAAGCTTCTATGACAGGCTCCCCTGAAGAATCTGTAACGTTACCTCTAAGGCTAACGGTTTGCGCGGAAATCCCTATTGACAAAGCTGCAAAGAAGAGCAGGCAAAGGGTACGCATGTTTTTCAATTTGTCAGACATTCTTTTACTAATTATTGATTAACTAAAAGTAGATGTGTTCTACCTAATAAAATAGAAACTCACAGATGCAAAGGAAGGGGATCCACTAAAAAGAGAAGTGGAATTTCTGCTTTATAAGGTACAAATTTGTTGCCGGGTGAAACAGGAAGAAAAGAAAGACCCGAAACTATATTCAGCCAGCCATTTCCCTCGGTTTACCTGAAAACAGATAATAATTTTAATAAAATGATCATTTTTTCCACAAACTGACATACACTCCCTGGCTATCCGCATAGAACCACTCCCGGACAAAAAGTTCCCGGTAAAATGATAGATAAAGGGGGAATATAAGACCCTGTCGTATAAATAGAGGATAAAAACAAAAAACTCCGGTAAACATTTGCTATCTTTGGCTATCTTACTGAAAAGAACTACTATTTTTTAAAACTAAACAGATTAATAAAAACTGATGACATGAAAAAATTAGTGATCCTATCCCTTGCATGGGCCTTCGTTTTTACAGTTCCTGAATTATCGGCCGGAAGCCCAACTGAAACCTACTTCAACCAGGAAGTTGCACAAAACAAAGTAACTATTTTAGGAGGCGGATATTCAAAAGATACCTGGAAGGTCTTTTATCATAGAAAAGAGATCAAAGAGGCATCCGCTAACTCCTTTACCTACCTGGATGGAGAATATGGAAAAGATAACTGGAAAGTGTTTTATAAGGGCACCCCCCCCTTAAAGAAGCCTCTGCCAGTTCATTTAGTTATATAGATCATGGATATGCTAAAGACAACTGGAAGGTATTTTATAAAGGAAAAGTGATCAAAGAAGCATCCGTTAACTCCTTCCAATCCCTGGGAGGCGGATATGCAAAAGATAACTGGAAAGTATTTTATAAAGGAGAAGTGGTCAAAGAGGCATCCGCCAACTCCTTCAAATATACAGGCAATGGCTATGCGGAAGATACCTGGAGATCCTTTTATAAAGGCAGAGCAATGGGACGTTGAAGGTTCCGGTAAGAAATAAAAGCGGCCCTTTCTTTGTGGAGAGGGCCGCTTCTGTATAGTTACTTTAAAGATATTATCCTTTTTTCCGCGCATACTTACCCTTTCGGGGAGTAGCCGGTTTCTCGTCTTGCAGACGAATGATCTCAAAACAGGTAGGCAGATTCAGGTCCTGCGATACTACCTCTTTAGGGATCTTATAATTCTTGCCTTTAAAAGCAATGTAAGGACCATACCGTCCGTTCAGGATCTGCAACTCAGGCTCTTCCTCAAAAGACTTGATCACCTTCTGTGCCTCTGTCTTTCGCTTCTCTTCAATCAGCTCTACAGACTCTTCCAGCGTAATGGTCAACGGATCTGCCTCCTTGGGAAGAGAGATGAACTTACCGTTATGGCGTATATAAGGTCCGAATTTACCGGCACCGATCGTAATCGTCTCCCCTTCATATTCTCCCAGATTACGGGGAAGTTTAAAGAGTTCCAACGCCTCGTCCAGCGTAATGGTCTCCATAGACTGATCTTTCTTCATCTGGGCAAAGAGAGGTTTTTCTTCATCGTCGGCCGTACCGATCTGTACCACCGGACCAAAACGGCCGATCTTTACAGAGACCGGTTTACCGCTTTTAGGATCGGTACCTAATATACGCTCCCCTACTTTATGCTCCATTTTGGCAGCCAACGTACTCTCTACCAGCGGATGAAAGTCCTTATAGAACTCACTGATAATATTCTTCCACTCCTTTTCGCCATCAGCAATATCATCGAGCTCCTTCTCTACGCTCGCTGTAAAGTTATAGTCAAGAATACTGTGGAAATATTCAGTCAGGAAGTCATTAACCACTGATCCTATATCCGTCGGGAAAAGCTTCGATTTTTCTGTACCCACTACCTCTTTTTTGGTAGCGGAAGAGAGTTTATCCTCTTTCAGGGTAAATACCTGATACTTTCTTTCCGTTCCCTCTTTATCTCCTTTCTCCACATACTCCCGTTGCTGAATGATAGAGATAGTAGGTGCATAGGTAGAAGGACGTCCGATCCCCAGCTCTTCCAGCTTACGCACCAGACTCGCTTCCGTATAACGGGGCGGACGTTGCGTAAAGCGCTCGGTAGCCACAATCTCCTGACGGGCCAGTTTCTGTCCCACCGAAAGCGGAGGTAACAGCCGGCTCTCATCCTCCTGCTCTGTATCATCATCATACGACTCTTTATACACTCGAAGGAAACCATCAAATTTCACCACCTCACCCACAGCAACAAATTTATCATCACCAGTACTGATACCAATCGTAGCTGTTGTTTTTTCCAGCTCGGCATCTGCCATCTGCGATGCAATCGTTCTTTTCCAGATCAGGTCATAAAGCTTCTTCTCCTGAGAAGTACCTTCGATCTTCTGATCATTCATATAGGTAGGACGAATGGCTTCGTGAGCCTCCTGCGCCCCTTTGGTCTTAGTGGTGAACTGACGTACTTTGAGATACTTATCCCCCATGATAGAGGTAATGGCATCTTTACAACCATTGATCGCAAACCCGGAAAGGTTTACAGAATCGGTACGCATATAAGTGATCTTTCCCGATTCATACAGTTTCTGAGCCACCATCATGGTCTGAGCGACTGTAAATCCTAATTTACGAGCCGTCTCCTGTTGGAGGGTAGAGGTCGTAAAAGGAGCAGCCGGAGACTTTTTAACCGGACGCGTACTGATATCCTCAATAGTGAAAAGAGCATCTTTACAACTCTTTAAAAACTCTTCGGCCTCCTGAGCCGTCTTCAGCCGGTGAGCCAGTTCCGCTCTCAGCTCGGCGGGTTTTCCATCTTCATCGGTAATACCAAAAACAGCCGTAACCCGGTAAGAGGCTTCGCTTTGAAAGGTCTGGATCTCCCTTTCCCTTTCTACAATAAGGCGTACAGCAACCGACTGTACCCTTCCGGCAGAGAGGGCAGATTTTACTTTTCTCCACAACACCGGAGAGAGCTGGAAACCTACAATACGGTCCAGTACCCGCCGTGCCTGCTGGGCATTTACCAGGTTAAAATCAATATTTCGGGGCTCTTCGATAGCCTTTAAAATAGCGTTCTTGGTAATTTCATGGAAAACAATTCGTCTGGTCTTCTCAGGCTGGAGTCCAAGCACTTCATACAAATGCCAGGAAATAGCCTCTCCCTCCCGGTCTTCATCGGAAGCTAACCATACGGTGTCTGCATCTGCGGCCTCGGCTTTCAGCTCGGCAACCAGCTTCTTCTTATCAGCCGGTACTTCATACTCCGGAGTAAAGTCAAAAGAGTCCTGCTTCTTCTCTTCAATCTCAATACTGAACTCTTTTTTCTTCAAATCGCGGATATGTCCGTAACTGGAAAGAACTTTAAAATCCTTACCCAAAAACTTCTCGATCGTTTTTGCTTTAGCCGGAGATTCGACAATGACAAGGTTTTTCT
Organism: Bacteroides sp.; assembly: GCA_021204375.1. Classification (GTDB taxonomy): domain Bacteria; phylum Bacteroidota; class Bacteroidia; order Bacteroidales; family Bacteroidaceae; genus Bacteroides. The sequence continues at coordinate 27 of JAJPZL010000429.1, read as the reverse complement.
GCATAGTGTTCTTTATTAGCAATTAAA
>JAJPZL010000423.1 GCA_021204375.1 Bacteroides sp. | reverse complement strand
ATTATTATCTATTCCATTTTCATTGTTGTTCTCTTCCTTTCCTTCTTCTCCCTCTTCCAGAATTTCTTCTGCTTCTGAAGCTACTTTGCATACAGAGCCGATCTGGTCATTCCGCTTATCCAGGTTAATAAGACGCACTCCCTGGGTCGCACGTCCCATAATACGTACTTCTTCTACTTTCAGGCGAATGGTTATTACTGATTTATTAATGATCATCAGGTCGTTCTCATCAGTGATAGATTTGATGGCTACTAATTTACCGGTTTTTTCGGTAATATTCATAGTTTTAACGCCTTTTCCACCTCTGTCCGTCTTTCGATAATCTTCGACATCAGAGCGTTTACCATACCCTTGTTCGGAAACTACCATAATAGATTCAGTATCACGGTCTTTGATACAGATCATTCCAACTACTTCGTCCTGGCCGTCTTCATCCAGTGTCATACCACGCACTCCTGTAGCTGTACGTCCCATTTCGCGAACGGCACTTTCATTAAAACGAATGGCACGTCCGTTACGGTTAGCAATAATGATCTCGTTATCTCCGTTAGTCATTCTTACTTCAATAACCTGATCATCTTTCCGGATGGTAATAGCATTTACACCGTTCTGGCGAGGTCTTGAATAACGTTCCAGGAGTGTCTTTTTGATTACTCCCATCTTGGTACAGAATACTACGTAGTGACTATTAATGAATTCCTGATCATTCAGGTTTTTAACTCTCAGATAAGCATTTACCGCATCATCCGGATCAATATTCAGCATATTCTGAATAGCCCTCCCCTTGGAATTCTTGGTACCTTCCTGGATCTCATAGACTTTCAGCCAGTAGCATTTACCTTTCTGAGTAAAGAACATCATGGTATTATGCATAGTGGCCGGATAGATATGTTCAATGAAATCTTCATCACGGGTATCCGTACCTTTTGAGCCTACTCCTCCCCGGTTTTGTGCCCGGAACTCGGTAAGCGGTGTACGTTTAATGTATCCCATATGAGAAATGGTAATGATCATCTGATCATCTGCATAGAAATCTTCCGGATTGAACTCCTTTGAAGAGTATACTATTTCAGAACGTCTTGGATCTCCGTATTTAGCTTTGACTTCCAGTAGTTCTTCTTTTATCACCTCTTTACAGCGTTTATCGTTTGAAAGGATCTCTTCGTAAGAAGCGATCAGTTTCATTTTATCATTGTATTCCGTGCGTAATTCATCCTGAAGAAGTGCTGTAAGTTGACGCAAACGCATTTCGACAATGGCCCTTGCCTGGATCTCAGTGAGTTTGAAACGTTCAATAAGACCGGCAATAGCTTCATTCGGATTTTTGGCGGCACGAATAATACGGATCACTTCATCAATATGATCGGAAGCAATGATCAACCCTTCTAGAATGTGTGCACGCTCCTGGGCCTTACGCAGATCATACTGAGTACGACGGATAACCACCTCGTGGCGATGGTTAACAAAGTAACTGATCAGGTCTCTGAGGTTAAGCATCTTGGGACGACCGTTTACCAAAGCGATGTTATTGACACCAAAAGAGGTCTGAAGGGCCGTCATTTTGAATAATTTATTCAATACAACGCTCGCATTTGCATCTCTCTTGATATCTATAACAATTCGCATACCTTCACGGTCGGATTCATCATTTACATTGGACATTCCTTCAATGCGTTTATCTGTAACAAGTTCGGCAATTGATTTGATCAGTTCCGCTTTGTTAACATTGTATGGGATCTCTGAAACAATGATCTTGTCGTGAGTATTGCTTGTTTCTATTTCTGCCCTGGCACGCATAATCACACGCCCTCTACCGGTTAAATAGGCATCTCTTACTCCGCTTATGCCATAAATATAGCCTCCTGTAGGAAAGTCCGGAGCTTTTACATATTCCATCAATTCCTCTACGGTAATATCTTCATTCTCAAGATATGCCACACACGCTTCTATTACTTCGGACAAATTGTGGGGAGGCATATTGGTCGCCATACCTACTGCGATACCGGAAGTTCCGTTAATAAGAAGATTCGGTAAACGGGTGGGCATTACACTGGGTTCCTGCAGCGTATCGTCGAAGTTACTGGTAAAATCAACAGTCTCTTTATACAGATCCTGCATCATATCCTCTCCCATTTTATTTAAACGGGCTTCTGTATAACGCATGGCAGCCGGACTATCTCCGTCTACAGAACCAAAGTTTCCTTGTCCTTCTACCAGCGGATATCTCATAGCCCATTCCTGAGCCATTCTGATCATAGCCAGATATACGGAAGAGTCTCCGTGGGGGTGGTATTTACCCAGAACTTCTCCAACAATTCTGGCAGATTTCTTATATGGTTTGTCTGAAGTATTTCCTAATTCATTCATCCCGAATAAAATTCTCCGGTGAACGGGCTTAAAACCATCTCTAACATCAGGAAGAGCTCTCGCCACAATTACAGACATAGAGTAATCTATGTACGATGACTTCATCTCCTCCTCGATATTGATCTTTATAATCCTATCT
>JAJPZL010000156.1 GCA_021204375.1 Bacteroides sp. | reverse complement strand
GTATTAAACCATAAAGAGAATAATTTTCTGGCCGCTGTACACTTTGGAAAAAGTGAGTGTGGAGTAGCCTTCTTTGATATTTCTGCCGGAGAGTTCCTGACTGCTCAGGGAAATGGAGAATATATTGATAAACTACTCAATAATTTTGCTCCCAAAGAGGTGATTTACGACCGGAATAAAAAAACCATGTTCGAGGGAAACTTCGGGAACCGGTTCTTCACCTTCGAATTGGAAGACTGGGTTTTTACAGAAGAGTCTACCAGAAAACGTTTATTAAAACATTTTAAAACCCAGAACCTGAAAGGATTTGGTGTGGATCATCTGAAATCGGGTATTATAACCTCCGGAGCCATTCTTCAATACCTGGATATGACCCAGCATCACCAGATTGGTCATATTACTGCTCTTTATCGGATAGAAGAAGATAGATATGTACGCCTGGATAAGTTTACGGTAAAGAGCCTGGAACTTATTTCCGGGATGAATGAGGGAGGAAGTACTCTATTTGAAGTAATTGACCGTACTATCACTCCTATGGGTGCCCGTTTACTAAAAAGATGGGTGGTATTTCCTTTAAAAGAAGAAAAACCTATTAATGCCCGGTTAGATATCGTAGAATATTTCTTTCGCCATCCGGAATTCCGGGATGTACTCGAAGAACATTTACCCCGCATAGGAGATCTGGAACGCATTATATCCAAAGTAGCCGTAGGAAGAGTCTCTCCACGGGAAGTAGTCCAGTTAAAAGTGGCTTTGCAGGCTATTAAACCGATAAAAGCAGCTTGTCTGGAATCAGAGAACAGTAACCTGAGGAAAATAGGAGAGAGGCTGGATCTGTGTCTTTCCATCCGGGATAGAATAGCCCGGGAGATAGTCAATGATCCCCTGTTGCTGATCAATAAAGGAGGATTTATCCGGGATGGTGTCTCCGAAGAGTTAGATGAATTAAGGAAGATCGCTTTTTCCGGAAAAGATTACCTGATGCAAATTCAGCAGCGGGAGAGTGAAGCGACTGGTATTCCCAGTCTGAAAATTGCCTACAACAGTGTGTTCGGCTACTATATTGAAGTAAGGAATGTCCATAAAGATAAAGTGCCGCAGGAATAGATCCGGAAACAGATTCTGGTAAATGCAGAGCGTTATATTACTCAGGAACTGAAAGAGTACGAAGAGAAAATACTTGGTGCCGAAGAGAAGATCCTTTCCTTGGAAACTAGGCTTTATAACGAACTGATCCAGACCCTTACAACATTTATCTCACCCATTCAGGCCAATGCTTCTTATATAGCCCGGCTGGATTGTTTATTCTCTTTCTCCACCATTGCCCGGGAGAATAAATATGTGCGTCCTCTTCTTGAAGATAGTGATGTGCTGGAAATTAAACAGGACAGGCACCCGGTTATTGAAAAGCAGTTACCGGTAGGAGATAAATATATCGCCAATGATGTATTGTACTACCCAGCAGATCATTATCATTACCGGGCCCAATATGGCCGGTAAATCCGCCCTTTTAAGACAAACAGCACTCATTACCCTATTGGCACAAATTGGTAGCTTTGTACCGGCCGAAAGTGCCCGCATCGGATTGGTAGATAAGATATTTACCAGGGTAGGAGCCAGCGATAATGTCTCTGTGGGAGAATCCACCTTTATGGTAGAGATGAACGAAGCTTCCAATATCCTGAATAACCTTTCCCCCCGAAGTCTGGTTCTGTTTGATGAATTAGGCCGCGGAACCTCTACTTATGATGTATTTCCATTGCCTGGGCGATTATGGAACATATTCATGAACACCCTAAAGCCAGAGCCCGCACCCTGTTCGCTACCCATTACCATGAACTCAATGAAATGGAAAAAACCTTTAAGCGGATCAAGAATTACAACGTCTCCGTCAAAGAGATCGATCACAAAATCCTGTTTCTGTGTAAACTGGAGCGGGGTGGGAGTGAATACTTTTTCGGTATCCATGTGGCTAAAATGGCCGGTATGCCCAAAAGCATTGTAAAACGTACGGATGATATCCTAAAACAGTTGGAATCCGAAAACCGCAGCCAGGGAATATCCAGTAAACCCCTCGCAGAAGTTTCTCACTCCCGTGAAGGAATGCGACTCAGCTTCTTTCAGCTGGATGATCCCATCCGTTCACAGATAATGGACGAGATCATCAATCTGGATGTAAATAACCTGACTCCTTTGGAGTCCCTTAATAAACTCAGTGAGATCAAAAAAAAATAGTCCGGGGTAAATAACTCCGGACTATTTTTTTAGTAAAGGTCTTTCGACCTTCTTATTTCTTAAACGTTTTCGGCTTACGGAACATACAATAGAATCCGATAATAATAAACGGAATACTCAGCCATTGTCCCATATTGAAAGCCATTCCATCTTCAAAATTGACCTGATTTTCTTTCAGGAACTCAATAAAGAAGCGGAAGGTGAAAATATAAGCCAGACAAAATCCGAAGAAGAATCCCCGATGCAATTTCCGGCTATATTTCTTATAAATATAGATCTCTATAAAGA
>JAJPZL010000255.1 GCA_021204375.1 Bacteroides sp. | reverse complement strand
GATATTATATAATCTTTTTGAGCACAAGTACCTGGGACGCGAAGAGGCTAGAGATATTTTACAGAATATAACGTTGGGCAAATATAATGATGCTCAGATCGCTTCCCTGATCACTGTCTTTTTAATGCGCAACATTTCGGTAGAAGAGTTGACCGGATTCAGGGATGCTCTGCTGGAAATGCGGGTTCCCGTCAATCTCTCCGAATATGGACCTATTGATATTGTAGGGACCGGAGGGGACGGTAAAAACACCTTTAATATTTCTACTGCTGCCTGTTTTACAGTAGCAGGGGCCGGATATCCGGTTGTAAAACATGGGAATTATGGGGCTACCTCAGTGAGTGGGGCCAGTAATGTAATGGAGATGCACGGTGTAAAATTCACAGCCGACAACGATCACCTTCGCCGCAGTATGGATGCCTGTAACATCGCTTATCTGCATGCCACTCTTTTTAATCCGGCTTTAAAAGCAGTAGCTCCTATCCGGAAAGCCATTGCCGTCCGTACCTTCTTTAATATGTTAGGACCATTAGTTAATCCGGTTATACCGAAATATCAGCTGTTAGGGGTATATAATCTTCCCTTGTTGCGCCTGTATAGCTATACATTTCAGGAAAATAATACGCAGTTTGCCGTGGTGCATAGTTTAGACGGATACGATGAAATTTCTCTAACCTCTGAATTTAAGGTAGCTACTTCAGATAGTGAAAAACTCTATACTCCGGAAGATTTAGGGATGTTCCGTTGTAAGGAAAGCGATCTGTACGGAGGAGAAACTCCGGAAGAGGCCGCTAAGATCTTTGACAGAGTACTGGAAGGTACGGCTTCTTCCGCACAGATCAACAGTGTGGTTGCGAATGCTGCATTCGGTATTCAGATCATGAGTCCGGAGAAAAAGATGGAAGAGTGTCTCGGTATAGCCCGGGAATCCATAGAGAGTGGTAAAGCACTGGCCACTTTCAAAAAATTTCTTGAAATAAACAGTTAAGAAGTGATGAAAGCCAAAGATATATTAGACGAAATAATTGCCAACAAGCGTTTTGAGGTGGATTACCAGAAGAAGATACTCTCCCCGGAACAACTTATGGATACAGTTTCCGGAGTGAACAATCCGAAGCTATCTATGAGAGAGGCTCTTCTAAGATCAGATACAGGTATTATTGCTGAGTTTAAACGTAAATCTCCCTCAAAAGGTTTTATTAAAGAGAATGCCGTTGCAGAAGAGATCGTACCCGCTTACGAAAAAGCCGGTGCTGCTGCTCTTTCCATACTGACCGATGAGGTCTATTTTGCCGGTACCCTGAAGGATCTGAGAACAGCCCGTTCGTTGGTTCATATTCCTATTATCCGGAAAGATTTTATTATAGACGAATACCAGCTTTACCAGGCAAAAATTGTAGGTGCCAATGCCGTTCTTCTGATTGCAGCAGCTCTGCCCCTGGAAGAGTATAAGAGTTCACTGGCAAAGGCTCATGAACTGGATCTGGAAGTTTTACTGGAGATCCATTCGGAAAAAGAGCTTGAATATATCACAGAAGATATTGATATGATCGGAATAAATAACCGTAATCTGGGTACCTTTCATACCGACGTGGAAAACTCTTTCCGGTTAGCGATGCAGCTTCCCTCCGACTCCGTACTGGTATCCGAAAGTGGTATATCCGATTATCAGACTATTATCCGGCTCCGGAAAGAGGGATTCAAAGGCTTCCTGATCGGGGAATCTTTTATGAAGAGTGAAAATCCGGGCAAAGAGTTGGAAATGTATATCCAATCTCTGAAGAAGAGCCTCAGCAAAGAATAAAAATAACTCTTAAATGATCTGAAAATGGTTATTAAAGTATGTGGTATGTGCCAGGCCGGTAATATCCGCGAAGTGGAAGCATTAGGAATAGATATGATGGGATTTATCTTCTATCCTAAATCTCCCCGCTACAATACGGAGATACCTGATTATCTGCCTCAGCAGGTAAAGCGGGTCGGAGTGTTTGTTAATGAAACAGAGAAAACCATACTGGAACGTGTAGCAGAATACCAGCTTGATTATGTACAGTTGCATGGTAAAGAGTCTCCGGAATATTGTTTACTGCTGAAAGAGAAAGGCATCAGACTATTAAAGGCTTTCTCTATCGAAACTCCGGACGATCTCTCCGGTATATCAGCTTATGAAGGGATATGCGATTATTATGTCTTCGATACCAAAACACCCGGTTATGGAGGCTCCGGGCAGCAGTTTGACTGGAACATTCTTACCTCCTACCAGGGAAATACCCCTTTCCTACTGAGCGGAGGAATTCATCCGGAGAGTAGCGAAGAAATAAAATCTTTTCAACATCCTTTACTGGCCGGATACGATCTGAACAGTCGTTTTGAGATAAGTCCTGCATTAAAAGATCTATCGCTCATAGCCCGGTTTCTCAATTCTGTAAAATAATAAAAAGATAAAATATGAATAGAATTAATAAATTATTTCAGGAAAAGAAGGAAAATATACTTTCCATCTATTTCTGTGCCGGTACCCCTACC
>JAJPZL010000102.1 GCA_021204375.1 Bacteroides sp. | reverse complement strand
GTATTAAGCATATTACTGGAGGCCATCACACTCCAGGCCACTCCCGTAAAATTTACGATCAATGATGGCCTGCACGATGCAGCACTCAAAAGCAGGATAGAACAAAACATCAGCAACCTGCTGACAGAGATCAATAACGCCCAGGCTGAAAAGCGGGCCCTGAAACTCGGAACTATTCAGATGACGCAACGAGCCAAAGAGTCAATGGCCATGCTATGGGAGAATATACCTTTCCGTTGCGATGACGATGAGGTAATAGAACGCTGTCTGGAAAACCGGGACGGATACCAGGTAAGGCAGATCTCTCTGATCTTAAAGCCACAGGATGCAGGTCTGCAGGACGATGAATACCAGGAAGCCGTTATCAGTTTTGACAGAAACGGACAGATCACCAGTTTTTATCTTACCATCGGCATAAATCTCTATGCCGAAGTAATGAAAAGCAAAAACGAAGTATTCGACGTACGCCGACGGATGCAGATACTTGATTACGTGGAACAATTCCGTACTTCCTATAACATGAAGGATATTAACTTTTTGCAACAGATCTTTAGCGACGATGCATTGATCATTACCGGAACAGTCGTTGAAGTAAGTCCTAATGAAAGAAATAATTTCACTCCATCCCGGCAGGTAACCTATCGCCAGCAAACCAAAACAGAGTACTTGACTCGTCTAAAAGCATCCTTTGCCCGCAATAAGTATATCCGGGTAACGTTTGACAATATCAAAGTTACCGCCCATCCGACCAAACCGGAATTTTACGGAGTATTGCTGCACCAGGGGTATGCTTCCAGTACCTATAGTGATGAAGGCTACCTATTCCTGCTATGGGATTTCTCGAACGAGACGGCTCCCAAAATACACGTGCGTACCTGGCAACCCGACTACCTGGATGAAGCAAAAACCGAAAGGTTGCCCGAAGAAGATATATTTAGTATAGTAGATTTCGATTTGTAGTAAAAAAGCCATAAAAAACAAGACTCCCCATTTGTATCTTATCTTATTTCTGTTCTGTTTTACCGGATTATCCGCACAAAACAAACTTACCATTGAAGAGGTCAGCCGGCAAACATCACCGGAAGTCACAGAAAAGGTTCGTTTTGAGACCCTCTCTTCCGAAGAGAATCTAAGTGTACGCACTACGGAAAGTTTCGAAAAAACGCAGTTAAATTCCGGAGAGTATAGCTACATAGCTTTACTGGATCCGGAATTAGCTACCTGTAGAAAGATCTATATTTCTGCCCCGTTGGTTATTGAAACGGAGTATAACATAAGTGGTCTGAAAGCAGGTGAGCATATTATAATACGGGTAAATGTACCCCGCACAGAGCTAACGATCGAGCCTAAACCCAACTTAACACCTTCGAAAAACTCAACTGCCATTTATCAGTTTTATGCGACTATACCCGATTTACAGATCACAACCGATTCAGGACTTCAATTCGCCAACAAAGGGAAAGACCAATCAGCTTTTTACATCTATGAACTGATCGTAGAGGTAAAAGATACGCCCGGCCTTAACCTTACCATCCGGGCCGATGGCTATGACGAAATAAAATATACCATCGACGATGTAAGCCAACGTATTTATGGTTTCTTTATCTTTCCTAAAAACGCTGAAGAGTGTTTCAACAAAAATTCTCCATCGGAGACGAATATTATAAGGACGGACTCTACGACGAGGCAGAAAGATACTATCGACTAGCCAAAGAGTGCAGCGACCGGGATCCATCCGTAGATATTGATAACAAGCTCAAAGATGTAGCCTATTGTAGTACATTGCGTAAACGCATTAACGATCTGATGCTAAGAGCCGATATCCTGGAAAAACAGCCTGCTGACCTGGATAGCGAAATAGACAGCGTATACTGGTACCGCAGTAACATTATTGACGGACTGAAACTTTTGCAACGCAAAAACCCGGCAGATGATTTCTGCTCGGCAACCTCCATTGCCTCTCTGGAAAATGATCTTAAAAACAGTAGCCGTTATATAGGAGGAATAGTTACAGATCTGGAGTATACCAACCAGGTATTAGCCAACGTTATTATTTATGGTTCTGAAAATGAGAATGCCAATCCCAAATCCATGGTACGGCTCGGAGAAAGTGGCGCGGACGGCAAATTTAAAGTCCAGGTTCCCAATAAATATACTATACTCTATTTCGAACATGGCAAAGACAAAGATTATAACAAACCCGTCCGGGTAAATATCACCAACGGGAAACTTTACAAATATCACGTAAAATTACAACGTAGGGTCATGAGAGTAGGATTCTGATTTGTTTTATTAACCACTAAAAAGTACGATTTATGAAGAAGTTTTTTTGGATGTTGCTGGCCGGACTCTTGCTGGCAGCACCGGTTTTTACCCATGCCCAGGAAGAAGGCGGAAAAAAGAAGAAAGAAAAAAAAGAGAAAAACCCAGAGAAGAGTGGTCGTTACCCAAACTTACCGGTGTAGAGAATTTTGATCTTTATTTATTAACTGTTGATACACTTTACAATAAAGTCAATACTTATAC
>JAJPZL010000468.1 GCA_021204375.1 Bacteroides sp. | reverse complement strand
ACTTTTCCTGAAAAACCCCCCTACACCCCGATTCCCACTTTGATCATACTAAACGAGCCTCCGCCCTTTATTTAAAAACCTTCTACATAATTTGTTATCTATGAACATTCGTTCTATCTTTGCAGACAAATTCAGAAATTATGCGTTTATCCGAACTAAGTACCGGCGAAAAAGGAATTATTGTAAATGTAATGGGACACGGAGGTTTCCGCAAACGTATTGTGGAAATGGGTTTTGTAAAAGGTAAAACCGTAGAAGTTCTACTAAATGCTCCGTTGAAAGATCCGATCAAATATAAGATCATGGGTTATGAAGTTTCTCTGCGAAGACAGGAGGCCGAACTTATCGAAGTACTATCATACGATGAGGTTATTAACCAGGAAGAGGCCGGCCTGGAATTCCACGGTTCCTTCGATGCCGAAATCCCCGAAGCAGTGATCCGCCAACTGGAGATCGGAAAGAAAAAAACCATCAATGTAGCCCTCGTGGGAAATCCCAACTGCGGTAAAACCTCTCTCTTTAATCTGGCCTCAGGTGCACACGAACATGTAGGGAATTATAGCGGTGTAACCGTAGATGCCAAAAAGGGTTATTTCGACTTCGAAGGATACCATTTTAAGATCGTAGACCTTCCCGGCACCTATTCGATCTCGGCTTATACCCCGGAAGAGGTTTATGTAAGACGCCATCTGGTCGATGAAACGCCCGATATTGTGATCAATGTAGTAGACTCCTCTAATCTGGAACGTAACCTCTATCTTACTACCCAACTGATTGATATGAACCTGCGGATGGTAGTGGCCCTGAATATGTACGACGAGCTGGAAGCCAGTGGAAACAAACTGGATCACAAATTATTAGGACAACTACTGGGAATTCCGATGGTTCCTACCATAGGTAAATGCGGACAAGGGATCAGAGAGCTCTTCGAAACCATCATCAGGATCTATGAAGGTACCGATGCCAACCTGGTTCGTCATATTCACATTAACCATGGACCCATTATAGAACGTCGTATTGATACGCTGAAAGAAGTAATTTGTCAAAATAAAGAAATACACTACAAATACTCTACCCGCTTTCTTGCCATCAAACTCCTGGAGATGGATAAAGAGGTAGAAGAATTTATAAAAACTTTGCCTAATGCACAAGAGATTCTGGAAATGCGGGATAAAAATGTAAAACTTATCCACGAGATCCTGAAAGAAGATAGTGAGTCAGCTATTACTAATGCAAAATATGGATTTATCAGCGGAGCCCTTAAAGAGACTTTCACCGATAACCACATGAATATTCAGCAGAAAACCAAGCTGCTTGACTCTATATTTACACACAAAATATGGGGCTTCCCCTTCTTCTTCCTCTTTATGTTCCTAATGTTCGAACTCACCTTTGTATTGGGTGAGTACCCCATGGAGGGAATCGAATACCTGGTAGAAGTACTGGGAGATTTCGTACGTAACTACATGGCAGAAGGCCCGCTGAAAGACCTGCTGGCAGATGGTATTATCGGGGGTGTAGGTGGAGTAATTGTTTTTCTGCCTAACATTCTGATCCTCTACTTTTGTATCTCCATTATGGAAGATACCGGATATATGGCACGTGCAGCTTTCATTATGGACAAGATCATGCATAAGATGGGACTTCACGGAAAATCCTTTATCCCCCTCATTATGGGATTCGGTTGCAATGTACCCGCCATTATGGCTTCGCGTACCATTGAAAATCGCAAAAGCCGGCTGATCACCATACTCATCAATTCCCTGATGTCCTGTAGTGCCCGTCTCCCTATCTATCTGGTCATTGTAGGAGCCTTTTTCTACAAGTACGGACCACTGGTATTGCTGAGTCTCTATATAATAGGTATTGTCCTGGCTGTGATCATGGCCCGCATTCTAAGTCGTTTTATTAAAGGTGAGGATACACCTTTTGTGATGGAACTTCCCCCTTATCGTATGCCTACCACTAAAGCCATCTTCCGCCATACCTGGGACAAAGGAGCCCAATACCTCAAAAAGATGGGAGATATCATTATGGTAGCTTCTGTTATAATCTGGGTATTGGGATACTACCCCAACCACGATGCCTACGAAACAGTAGCCGAACAACAGGAGAACTCCTACATCGGGAGATTGGGTAAAGCCATTGAACCTGCCATTCAACCCCTGGGCTTCGATTGGAAACTGGGTATTGGCCTTATCTCCGGAGCAGGTGCTAAAGAATTGGTAGTAAGTACCCTTGGGGTCCTTTATCTCAATGAAGAAGATGTTGAGATCCAAAACCTCTCCGAGCGTCTTCCCATGACCCCCCTGGTAGGTTTCTGTTATATGCTCTTTGTACTGATCTACTTCCCCTGTATTGCTACCCTGGTAGCTATTAAACAGGAGTCCGGAAGCTGGAAATGGGCCCTCTTTGCAGGAATTTATACCACCTGCCTGGCCTGGCTAGTAAGCTTCGCTGTTTATCAGATCGGTAGCATCTGGTTGCAATGAACAAAAGCCTTTAACACTTGTTTTTGTGTATATGAG
>JAJPZL010000017.1 GCA_021204375.1 Bacteroides sp. | reverse complement strand
AATTTGAATGAACAAAAAGAAACAGAAAACATTCATATATATATTGATCCGGAAATATTTTTCGTTTCCAACGATCTATTCCTATAAAAAAACAATAACTTTGCCCAACTTTTAAAAAGGAAACCATGTCAGACGATAAAAATCTGAAAGGGCATGCCGCCGTGCTGGCAGCCAATATAATGTGGGGTCTCAACGCTCCGATCGGTAAATCTCTGCTGGGAGAACTCAGTGCTCTTTCCGTTACTACATTCCGCATGGTATGAGCAGCCGTCTGTTTCTGGCTACTCTCTCTCTCTCTTTACTCCCAAAGAGCATGTAGACCACCACGACATGATGCGGCTCTTTTTTTGCCGCCCTCTTTGCCGTGGTATTCAACCAGGGACTTTTCATCTTCGGGCTCTCCCTCACCTCTCCGATCGATGCCTCTATTGTTACCACTACTATGCCCATTATTACACTGGTCGTAGCTGCCATCTACCTGAAAGAGCCAATAACCAACAAAAAAGTATTGGACATTTTTATGGGAGCTATGGGTGCTCTTATTCTTATTATGAGCAGCCGGTCGGGAGATAGTTCCCATTCGGGCAGTATGCTGGGAAACCTGTTGTGCCTTATCTCGCAGTTCAGCTTTGCGATTTACCTGACCGTATTCAAAGATCTCACCCGGAAATATTCGCCCGTTACCATCAGCAAATGGTTATTCGTATACGCTTCTATGTGTTACATTCCCTTCTCTTACCAGGGTATTGCCCGTATAGACTTTACTGTCCTCCCGTGGGAAAACTTCCTGCAGATCGGTTATGTTATTATATTTGCCACCTTCCTCTCTTATATCTGCGTTATGACCGGACAGCGGTTACTCCGTCCCACCATTGTCAGTATGTATAATTATGTTCAACCCATTGTAGCCACGATTGTGGCAGTAGCAGCCGGAATGGATACCTTCGGCCCATCTAAAGGTTTTGCTGTTGTACTGGTATTTATCGGGGTCTATTTTGTGACACACAGTAAATCGAGGGCTCAGTTAGAAGCAGAAAAAAGAGCGGAAAAGAATAAATAAATTTTAAGATATCTCCAGACACCGGTACCCTGATCCTTATCATTTTTTCACCCTTTTAAACCAATGGTGATTAAGAGAACCTAATCAACTACAAAGAACCCTAAAAGATATCCGCTTATAACCGGTAAAAGCTATCTTTACACTATTACCAAAACAGGATAACTATGAATATTAAGTTTAAAGAGATCAATGAGACTCATCTGGAAAGACTGGATTCCCTGCTCAATGAGGCAACTGTTTCTAAAAATCCATTCTTCAGTAAAAAGAACCTGATCGAACAGATGAGACAAGAGAAGGAGTACTTTAAAGGGTACGTTGCTATAAGTGAAGAAGAGGAGATCGTAGGATATGTAATATTCTCTTTCGCCTATTCTATCTGGTCAGGTAGATCCATCTATATAAATAAGTTTTACATCCATCCGCAACTCCGGCAAAAAGGGATCGAGAGTCAGTTGATGCACCGGGTGATCACTTATGCCCAATATAACGATTTTAAGCTGGTCACCTGGGATATCTCCGACAAGAGCGAAGCCATGATCCGGTTTTACGAAAAGATAGGAGCTAAAGTAGATAATGTCAAGTTGAATTGCATACTGGCGTTGAAATAAATAAAGAATAGTTGCTACCCTCCTTCCGGACCGGTAGCAACTATTACTGTTTTTTCCTCTTATTTTTTTCTATCAGATATCCAGAAATTCCACTTCACCGCTTGCAATGTGATAAAGGGCACCCACGATCTGTACTTCTCCTTCTTTATACAGATGAGAAAGGATGGGATCAGACTCCCGGAGCTGTTTCACCCCATGCATAATATTAGCCATAATGGCACGGCCGGCTATATCTTCGCCACTTTCCCGTAAAACCTCCCGCTCTTCAGGTTCGTTTTTCAGACAATCCACAATAGCTGCAATATGTCCCGGTACATGGTCATCATCTGCATGTTCCAGCATAGCACCGATAGCACCGCAGCTTTCGTGTCCCAGTACAACCACTAAAGAAGTATGCAAATGCTATACTTAATACTCTAAACTACCCTATTCAAAATAGGACATTACATGTCCCGATGTACGGATGGTAAAAATATTGCCCAATCCCTGGTCGAAAATGATCTCGGGTGGTACATGCGAATCCGAACAACTTACTACCACTGCCCGGGGATTTTGCCCCGCAACCAGTTCGCGTATTTTTGCAGTGTCCTGATGAAGGTGAATGGATTTTCCGCAGCAGAACCGTTCATTTCTCAGTTTGAGGTTTTCCAGCGGATCGAAAGGTTCAGTTTCGGCAGCCATTTATTCCGCTGCTGCAGCGGTTGTACTTGCATGTTTAGACTTTGAAGTACACGAAGAAGCCTCAATCAGTAGTGTCGCCATCAAACAAAAAGTCACTACATACCAAGATTTAGCTTTCATAATGATTCTTATTTTTGTTGTTTTTTTAAATATGATTATCCGCATAATGTCCTATTATAA
>JAJPZL010000291.1 GCA_021204375.1 Bacteroides sp. | reverse complement strand
AAACATTCATATGATGTTCAATAAATCAACGGACATCATGCGGATAATCATTATACAAAAAACCAATATCCCCACCGGAAAAACGATGTGCATTCTTACCGGCTTCTGCAACAATTTGCCTTCCTATCTGTTGATAAAATGCTTTTTATTCAATCCGGTTCTACCAAAACAGCAGCTTAACGAAAGAAGATATGGGGTTCCACAACGCATTCAGGGTATTTGCCTCTTATAACTACCGGTTGTTCTTTACCGGACAACTGATCTCCCGCATCGGGATGTGGATGCAACGCACAGCAGTGATCTGGATTATCTACACCATGACCGACTCCGTACTGATGGTAGGGATGGCTACTTTTACTGAACAGTTCCCCTCCTTTATCCTTTCTCCCGCCGGAGGTATTACAGCAGACCGGTATAACCGCTACCAGGTATTGATGGTAACCCAGGTCACCTCTGCCCTGCAGGCAGTGTTGCTTACGCTGGCTTACCATTACGGATTTCACTCTTTATGGATCATCCTTTCACTGAGCGCACTACTGGGTATTGCCAATGCATTTGATATTCCTGCCCGGCAATCGATAGTCAATGAGATCGTAAAGAACAACGACGACCTGCCCAGTGCTATTGCCATGAACTCTTCCGTGAACAACCTGACCCGATTGATAGGTCCTGCCATGGCCGGAGTGGTACTGGCCCACTACGGAGCGACCATCTGCTTTCTATCCAATGCCATCAGCTTTATTGCCGTCATTGTCTGCCTGAGCCTGATGCACTATCCGTACCATTCGCCCGGTAAAGATCGCAAAAATGTATGGAGTGAATTCCGGGAAGGATGGAATTATACCAAAAAACAAGCTGAAATAAACCATACCCTCCTGCTGGCAGCCCTGATCAGCCTGCTGGTATCTACCTACAATACCCTGCAACCCTTCTTTGCCAAAAATATTTTTCAGGGGGATGCCTCTACCTACGGTTATATTACAGCTGCTACCGGATTAGGAGCGCTGATCAGCACACTCTATATAGCTTCCCAAAAAGGCACGGAGCGATTAAAAAAGATCCTCTTCAGTAATCTGCTTTTACTGGGTACCGGACTTATCGTTATGTCCTTTGTACGCTCCGAACATCTCTATCTGGTTATGAGTTTTATCTGCGGTTTCGGTACTATGTCGGTCATACCTATCTGTAATACCCTTATCCAGACGGTCTCTTCTCCGCAGATACGGGGAAGAGTATTAGGGTTCTTTGCCATGGCTACACTAGGTACCCTGCCTTTGGGAAGCCTGTTGATCGGTTGGATCGCGGAAATGATCAGCGCAGAACATGTTCAGTTTCTACAGGGAACTATCTGTTTGATCGTAGCAGGATGCTTTTCGGAATTTCTTCGAAGTCCCATTCCTCCTCCCCCCCCACCCATGAGGTGGATAAGGAGGATCATCTGTTGGTCAACTGAGAAATGCATGTATCCGTAGCGTTACGGAAAATAGCAGGATAGCTAAAGAAAAGAGATAAACCGGATATTTCATAGCTTAAAAGATATGCATAATCCCAACCCAATCCACTCTATACTAATTGTCGCTCCTCTGCTTTCCGGCGGAACTCCTCAATCTTCTCTTCACACACCTTTTTGGTTATATCCCGTAGTTGATAGACCATGGGGAAGAGTCCGTCTACATCCTCTTTGGTGACCGTAAAATCAGGATTGTGCAGAGCCTCTCCATAAGCATCCTTTACCAGGTGGAAAAGACGCAATACTTCAGGATCGGGATTAGAGAAGGGTCTTAACGCTTTACAATACTTTCTGATAGATTGATAATACTTTTGTAAATTATGCTGGCGGATCTCTTTCAGGGTAAACACCAGGCGAATGCAGTAATAATAGTTTTCGGCCGCCTGATGGAGTAAGAAAGTGGTTCTTTTATAAAGCCCTTTATCATAATACATGGTGGCTCCGAGCAGAAAATCGTCGGCAATCTCAAAATTCTCGTCAAAAAACTCCCGGGCCCGTTCCCGAATAGTAGCATAAGAGAGTTTCTGCGGAGTTACCAGCCGGCATTTGCCGCTATCGTAGAGTAATACCCTTTCGCGGATAATGCGGGTATAAAATAGTCTCCTTCCTGAGAGAGTATTTCATTGAACTTATCAATATCTTCACTTACGATCAGGATCTCGTTATGGGTTCCGGATGACTTTTTATAGTCATATTCTACTTTGTCGAGGATCTTTCCCACTTCTTTATAAGTGAGTTCTTGTGTCACTACTAATAGTTGAAAATCTTCTGTCTCTCCATCAGGGATCAGGTAATTTTCATCGGCCAGGTCGCCGTACAGAAAGATCATCTTTGCCTGGGGGAGACGTTCGCAGATCAACCTGACTGCATAGATAAGATCGTTCTGCTGCCGGGTAGGTAGAAAAGAAATAGAGTTTCTCATGTCTTACTCAAATACTTGGAATTATGGCTGTAAATATATAAAAAAGGAATAGGTTTCAATAAGTTTTTTCCACTGTTTTTTTCTATTGTTTAAAGAGAGA
>JAJPZL010000307.1 GCA_021204375.1 Bacteroides sp. | reverse complement strand
CTTTCTGAGAGGACAGGGTGGAGATACCCCGCTTTCTTTTCCGGAAGAGAACGAGATTTTCTTTCAGGCAGGCAAAGATCTCCTGCGCATCCGTATATGTAGTGAACGAATGATCCGTTTCACCAAAAACAACTCCGGAGAGTTTCCCAAAGAGAGTGACCTCATTATAATCCGGAAAGATTGGAAAGCGGTCCGGTTTACTACCATTCATTAGGAAGACAAGCTCCTGCTGGAAACAGATAGTTTATGTGTACAGATAACTAATACACCTTTGTGTGTGACCATCTCCAACAAAAAGGGAGAGATATTATACCAGGAATATGACTATATTTACCTGGATGAAGAGAGGGAAAATACTCCCCGTAATATCTGCAACCTGTTTCCTGGGGACCATTTCTTTGGTTTTGGTGAACGGATGGACACGTTAGATCAACGGGGTAGGAAATTATACCTCAATTGCGAATTGGGTAAAGGTCCTAAACCCGCTGTAGGAGGTAAAGATATTCTCCGTGCCAACTACTGCCCGGTACCTTTTTTTATGAACCCACGGGGATACGGCCTGTTCCTGCATACTGCTTTTCCTACAGAATGGGACCTGGGCTGGGATAACCGACAACAATTTACGTATGGCACTAACGGAGGCACAGCATTAGATTACTATTTTATTTACAGCGAAAATATGTACTCCCTGCTGAGTGACTACAATACGCTGACCGGTACCAACCCGATGCTCCCTAAACCGGCTTACGGACTACATGTAGGGACCTATTCCGGCGGCACCTGGAAACATGAAGAAATGACTTCCGATACATATCCGGTAGAACTTTGCCGCCGGTTACGTGCAGAAGGGATTCCTTTCGACCTACTCTGGCTCGATTCTACCTGGCGCTATTTTAATCCGACCTTTGGGAATGGCGGCGTATCCTTTGAGTGGAGAAACACTTTTAAAGATCCGCAAGCTATGATCGATTCAGTCTACTCCATGAATGTAAGTATGATGGGATTACATATCCGTGCCATTATGAATAACGGTACCCGTATTAACCTCCTGGATGAAGCCCGCTGCCTGGGACATGTGCATCCAGAAGCCAATGTCAATGGTATAGTTAATTTTTTCCGACCCGAATCTGTAGATTGGTGGTGGGACAACTCAGTGATGCGCATTGCCTCTATGGAGATAAAGTTTCTAAAGACCGATTGCGGAGGTGTACTTCGTTTTACAGAAGAGGCTCAACCTATAAATGGCTTCTAGCCCACTGAATTACACAATCTTTTTCCCATAGCATACGCCAGGGCACCTTATCTGAAATTTCAGGAATATAACAACCAGCGTGGACTCAATCATACCCGGGAAGGGTATGCCGGCGTGCAGCGCTATCCTTTTATATGGGCAGGAGACTGGGGAAGTGAATGGCAATGGTTCGAACCGGTGATCCGGGGCGGACTAAATATGGCCATGTCCGGGATCGGATACTGGTCACACTGTATGGGAGGTTTTGAGTAGTATTCTCCACACGATACCGATCTTTGCAACCGCTGGGTACAATTTGGAATGTTCAGCCCGATAGCGATCCTGTTTGGAATGGACCATCCACGTTATCACGAGCCCTGGACTTACGGAGAGGAGGCTATGCAGAATTTTATAAAATACGATTCTCTTTGGTATGCCCTGTTCCCTTATATGTATTCCAATGCTTACCGGCTCTACCGTGACCATTAACCAATCATGTCACCCCTGGTGATGGATTATCCAAAAGATGAAAACACCTACCATATCTCTGATCAGTATATGTTCGGTCCCTCTATGATGGTATGTCCGGTCACTACTAAAGGGGCACTAAGCCGTCCGGTCTATTTCCCTGATGGAGATTGGTACGATTTCTGGACCGGTGAATTTATTCGTGGCCGGCAGTACAGGTCATTCCTTACACCTCCGGACCTGATGCCCATCTTTATTAAAGCGAGTGCTATTATCCCTATGCAGGAGACGATGCAATATGTCGGTGAAAAACCTGTAGACCGGATCGAATTATTTATTTTCCCCCAGGCAGAATCTTCTTACCAACTATACGAAGACGATGGCACCAGTACCGATTATGTAAACGATATATACTCCCTGACCACTATCCACAGCCATTTGGACGACTGTCACTGGATACTCAATATCGAAAAGCCGGCAGGAAATTTCATCCCTGAAACTCATTCCTATTCAATACGTGCATGTATAGAGTTTGAACCACAGATGGTAACAGAGAACGGAAAAATACTCTTCCAGACAAACCTCTCTGAAGAACAGCCCGGATGGTATTACGATGCGGAATCCAATCAGCTATTTATCCTCACTGAGACGAACAACAGGTAAAACTTTACCATTGAAGTCAGGTAATATAAAAAACAGAAAAGGCGATCTTCACAGACCACCTTTTCTTTCAACTAATTTTTTATTATTTAACTGCAAACGGTATAAACCGGTTTGCTTTTCAGAATATCCTGTCAACGCTATGACCGGATATCCGTTTCCTACACTCTATTAGTTAT
>JAJPZL010000297.1 GCA_021204375.1 Bacteroides sp. | reverse complement strand
TCCATATACTTTCTACTAACAACTATTAATACTAAATAATACGATGAAATGCCTTATTATCGGAGGGGTAGCCGGAGGAGCTACTGTTACAGCACGACTCAGAAGATTGGATGAGACCGCAGAGATCATTCTGTTTGAACGGAGGGAACATATTTTATACGCCAATTGTGGTCTGCCCTACTATATAGGAAATGTTATTAAGGAGCGGAAAAATCTATTTCTGCAAACGCCGGAAGATTTCCGGAAGCGTTTCCGTATAGATGTGCGTACAGGTCAGGAGGTAATAAAAATAGATAGAGATGCTAAAACCGTAACCGTAAAATTAGTTGCCAGTGGGCAGGAATATAGTGAATCTTATGATAAACTGGTACTCTCTACCGGAGCAGAACCTCTACGTCCACCCATACCAGGTATTAACAGCGAAAAGATTGTGACGCTGCGCAATATTCCTGATATCGACCGGTTAAAAACATTCGTAACTTCCGGAAAAGCAACCCGGGCCATTGTGATCGGCGGTGGTTTTATTGGCCTGAAGATGGCGGAGAATTTCCGGAAAGCCTGGATGGAAGTTATTGTCATAGAGAAAATGGATCAGGTAATGGCGCCTCTGGATTATACGATGGGAGCTATCGTACACCGACACTTCCGTGAGAACGGGGTTGAACTTATTCTGGGGGATGGAGTGAAAGAGTTTACAGAGGATAAGGAGCAGGTAGAAGTACAACTGGAGAGTGGAAAAGAGTTAAAGGCAGAGTTGATATTGCTTAGTATCGGGGTACGACCGGAAATTCAGCTTGCCGGAGGTGCAGGATTGAGGGTAAGTGCGGCAGGGAATATGGTAGTAGATAGGTATATGCAAACATCTGATCCTTCCATATATGCCCTTGGTGATGCAGTAGAGGTTTTAAATAGGGTAACAGGTATACAGATGCGTATGCCGCTGGCAGGGCCGGCCAACAAACAGGGGCGGATTGTAGCTAATAATATTTTTTAGGTAATAAAGAAGAATATAGGGGGCTATCGGTACCTCCATTGCTAAAGTATTTGATCTTACCGTAGCAGCGGCAGGTGTAAATGGACGTGGATTGAAGCAGGCAAGTATTCCTTACCTATCTTCGTATACACACGGAAAATCGCATGCAGGTTATTATCCAGGTGCCAAAGATCTCTCTATAAAGATCACCTTCTCACCCGATAACGGTAGGTTATTGGGTGCCCAGGTGGTAGGTTATGGAGGAGTAGACAAACGGATCGATCTTTTTGCCCAGGTGATCCGCAATAACGGAACGATCTACGACCTGATGGAAATAGAGCATGCGTATGCTCCTCCTTATGCTTCTGCCAAAGATCCGGTAAATATGGCAGGATATATAGCAGAAAATATCTTGACGGGAAAGATGAAGATCGTACACTGGCGGGATATCAACCCGGAAGATACTACGACCCTTGTGGTAGATATGCGTACACCCAATGAATTCGCCATAGGAACATTGCCCCATGCTATAAATCTTCCGCTGGATAAACTCCGTGACTGTTTGAGCGAACTTCCTAAAGAGAAGCGTATTATCCTTACCTGTGCAGTGGGCTTGCGGTGGTATTTTGTCTACCGCATCCTGGTACAACGGGGTTTTACTCAAATTTATAACCTTTCGGGAGGATACCGGACCTGGAGGGATGTCACCCATCAGGAAGCATGTAGCATTTCTCCTGCATTACCGGATGCGGATATAACGTCCAAAGGATCTCTATCGGCTCATACGGCTATAGAAGTAGATGCCTGTGGATTGCAATGCCCGGGCTCGATTGTGCAACTGAAAAAAGAGTATGCGAAACTTCAGGCAGGCGGACAGCTTTTGATCAAAGCCACTGACCCGGTGTTTGCCCGTGATATATCCTCCTGGTGTAATATGGCAGGGGCACAACTTATCGGAGTGGACCAGGAGAACGGGATAGTAGAGGCAAGGATCTATAAACCCGGGGTAGATACTTCCGAACCCTGCTGTTCCACTCTATCAGCAGCATCCTCTACTGGTCAAACGATTATTGTATTTAGTAATGACCTTGATAAAGCAATGGCAGCTTTTATTCTTGCTAACGGAGCAGCGGCAGCGGGAAAGAAGGTGGGCTTGTTCTTTACCTTCTGGGGATTGACAATCCTGAAACGGAGAGAGAAAAGGGCAGTAAAAAAAGATGCACTTAGCCGGATGTTCGGGATAATGCTTCCTGAGCATAGTGGTAAACTGGGGCTGTCTCAACTTAATATGGCAGGTATGGGCAGCTGGTTTATGCGGAAGGTAATGAAACAGAAAAACATTTATAGCCTGGAAACGCTTATCCGGCAGGCACAGGAGAATGGGGTGCAAATGATCGCCTGTACCATGAGTATGGAGGTAATGGGTATTCAGGAGGAGGAGCTGATTGACGGAGTAGAGTTGGGCGGGGTGGCAACCTATCTGGAGTAGGCGGAAAGAGCGAATATTAATTTGTTTATTTGATTGGATTTTTAAAAAAGAAGGAGACTGTAAATTAAACTGTGTCAGTA
>JAJPZL010000419.1 GCA_021204375.1 Bacteroides sp. | reverse complement strand
GATATGGGCAAGAACAAAGCTGATTACATGGGCGACCGTGCAGAGGATTATCTGGACCAAGCTGATACAAACAGTTAAACCAGGCATTTAATTTTATATTTAAATCTCTATGTTAAAACGTAAAAATGATGGAATTCCGTAAAAGGAGTTCTGTCATTTTTCAAAAAAATCCTGACCTATGTTTTACCACGCAAAAGAACTTCAGTATAATGCACGGGTATCTAAGCCCGATCCACGTTTTGCACGTTTATTATTAGAACAGTTTGGAGGACCCAACAGTGAATTAAAAGCCTGTATGCAGTACTTCACCCAGGCGTTTGCCTGTAAAAAACCCTATCCGGATAAATACGATATGCTGATGGATATCGCTGCCGAAGAGATGAGCCACCTTGAAATTGTGGGAGCCACTATCAGTATGTTACTTACAGGAATGAACAGTGAGTTGAAAGATGCTTCGGAGAGTGGAGAGATCATGCAAATGCTCCAGGAAAAGACGGCTAAAGAGAACTTTATCCACGATGCGATGTATTACCCGCAGTTCCTGACATTGACCGGTGGATTTCCTACTGTAACAGATAGTAACGGTGTTCCCTGGAATGGTGCCTATGTGAATGCTAACGGAGAGCTGACGGTAGACCTACGCTCTAATATCGCTGCTGAATCCCGGGCAAAGATCGTATATGAATACCTTATTCCTTTCACGGATGATCCTTCTGTAAAGGATACACTGCGTTTCCTGATGACCCGGGAGATCACTCACTTCCAGCAGTTTGAAGCTGCCCTGGATACCATCGAACCTAATTTCCCACCGGGAGTATTGCAGGGAGATCCTGCTTACAGTAATACCTACTTTAATATATCGCAGGGTGAAGATGCGAGAGGACCCTGGAACAAAGGAGCCAGCAGCCGTCTGGGTGAAGAATGGCAGTACATTAAAGATCCGCAGGAGTATGTAACCAGGACCAACGGTCTGACCGACGTGGAACCGACCGGAACGGATCGTACCCCGGAAATGGTAGAAAAAGTAAATAAAGACCTGGGGAAAATACGCAGGAAAGAGGTAGATAATGCCAATCCTAAAAAAGATATACAGTGGAGTAACTATTGTATTTAATTCATTCTCCGGAATGTAAAGTTAAAAAGGCTATCTACCTGCGTGAAATAAAAGAATCCACAGGTGGATTTGCTGTTTTTATAGACCACCTTTTTACTGCTATAAACATGGATCTATACTCAGGACTGCCTTACTAGATAGCGAAAATAAATTATATAACTATTTCAGACCTTTGACAGAAGATCTGGAAACAGAAATTGTGATCGTAGGAGGAGGAATAACGGGAGCTCTTATCGCACACGAACTTTGCCATAACGGCATTCCCTGTACCCTTATTGATAAACGAAGTCTCTCTACCAGAAGCTCGGTAGCCAGTACGGCTCTGCTTCAATATGAAATTGATACTCCGATGCATATACTGGCACAGCAGTACGGAGAGGAGTTTGCTTATAAAGCTTACCTGAGTTGCCTGCAATCTATTACCGACCTGGAGAAGGTGTTTCACCAGGTACGCTTTAATCCCGATTTTGAAAGAGTACCGAGTCTCTATTACGCCAGTGACCAGAAAGGAGTAAAGACCATCCGCCAGGAGTATGAACTACGTCGAAAATACCGGCTGCCGGTAACTTATCTTTCGGACCGGGAGTTGGAAACGGAGTACGGATTCAGTGCGCCGTGTGCACTGGCGAACAGTGTATCGGCACAGATGGATCCGTATGCGGCCTCTACTCATTTGCTGCGTTATCATATGGAAAGAGGTTCACTCTCTGTTTTTACCCAGACTGAGATTATAAAATTCAGAAGATTGGTCCATGGTTATGCCCTTATTACGGGAACAGGAAAAAAGATTACCTGCCGATACCTGATCGTAGCTGCCGGTTTTGAGTCGGGTAAGTTCCTGCCTAAAAAAGTAATGCAGCTGACCTCGACCTACGCTATTCTTTCACAACCTGTGCCGGAAAAGGTATTCTGGCCAGGGAAAGCTCTTATCTGAGAGACAGCGGATCCGTACCTCTATATCCGTACATCAGGGAATCGCATCCTTGTAGGTGGAGAAGATACAGGATTTAAAAGTCCTGGAGCTCGGGATGCACTCCTGAGAAAAAAGGTAATTATCCTGGAAAAAAAGTTTGCGAAGTTATTTCCGAAGATCCTTTTTAAAACCGATATGGCGTGGTGTGGTACATTTAGTTCCACTTCAGATGGCCTGCCTTTTATGGGTAACTGGCCGGGGCTGCCTAATATGTTCTATGCATTGGGATATGGTGGGAATGGGATCACATTCAGTATGATAGCTGCCCAGATCATCTGCCACAAACTACAGGGATACAAGGATGACCGGGAAGAGATCTTTGGTTTTGAACGAAATAAAGTACCCCCTTTTTAAAATAGATTAAAGCTGAAAAAGAAAGTTCATGAAGGATTAATTAATCCAGTGAGTGAGTATTATCCCGGAGGCTATCCGCAGCAGGTACAATAAGCTCCGGG
>JAJPZL010000343.1 GCA_021204375.1 Bacteroides sp. | reverse complement strand
ATCTTAATCTGCCACACAGTCTTTTCTTTTTCATTTTTAAACGAAAAATGGCTGATAATTTAAAGATTTACTTATTTTTGTGCCAATAAGTAATAAATTAAAACCTAATTAGATTTAAGCCATGGATACAACTAAAGTGGTCGGAGAAAAGGTAAAGTTGCTCCACGAATCAAAACAGATTACTGTGCAGGAGCTGGCTGGACGATGCGGTCTGGCTGAAGAACAGATTGTGCGGATTGAAGATAACCAGGATATTCCTTCACTGGCTCCTCTGATCAAGATTGCCCGTGCCCTGGGAGTGCGACTGGGTACTTTTCTGGATGATAATAATAAAACCGGACCTTAAGTCTGCCGGAAAAAAGAGGTAAAGGATACGATCAGTTTTTTCAATAATTCGGTCGAATCCAGAAAATATATGAATTACTATTCCCTGGCGGGTTCGAAAGCGGAAAGGCATATGGAGCCTTTTGTAATTGATATTGCCCCTGCCAGAGAGATGGATTTTATTATGTCTTCTCACGAGGGAGAAGAGTTTATTATGGTATTGGAGGGTATTCTGGAAATTAGTTATGGTAAGACTACCTATATTCTGGAAGAGGGAGATAGTATTTATTACGACTCTATTGTTCCCCACCATGTACACTCTTACGAAGGAAAGCCGGCAAAAATACTGGCCGTTGTTTATTCACCCTTGTAATGGAAAGGAGAGCTAGCATGCAACTATTTGACAGAACATTAGGCCAGTGGCTCGAACACTGGGCAGAGGTCTCTCCGGATAAGGAGTGTATAGTCTATTCTGATCGGAATTTCCGGTTTTCCTGGAAGGAACTAGATGAACGGGTAAATAATATGGCCAAAGGGCTTATTGCCATTGGAGTGGGTAAAGGTACCCATGTGGGTATCTGGGCTACCAACGTGCCCGACTGGCTGACCTTTCTTTTTGCCTGCGCCAAGATCGGTGCGGTATATGTAACAGTTAATACCAATTATAAACAGAGCGAACTGGAGTATCTGTGCGAGAACTCGGATATGCATACCCTGTGTATTGTGAACGGGGAGCGTGACAGCGACTTTGTACAGATGACTTATAATATGCTCCCGGAGCTGAAAACATCCCAGCGGAGACACCTGAAGAGTGAGCGTTTCCCCTGTATGAAGAATGTGATCTACATCGGTCAGGAAAAGCACCGGGGTATGTATAATACGGCTGAGATCCTTTTGTTGGGGAATAATGTGGAGGAGGCTTGTCTGGAGGAATTAAAGAAAGAAGTGGATTGCCACGATGTGGTTAATATGCAGTATACCTCGGGTACTACCGGATTTCCGAAGGGAGTGATGCTTTCGCATCACAACATTGCCAACAACGGTTATCTGACGAGTGAACACATGAAGTTTACGGCCGATGATAAGCTTTGTTGTTGTGTACCCCTTTTCCACTGTTTCGGTGTGGTACTGGCTACCATGAACTGGTTGACTCACGGTTGTACCCAGGTAATGGTCGAACGTTTCGATCCGCTTTTGGTACTGGTCTCTATTCATAAAGAGCGTTGTACGGCTGTGTATGGAGTGCCTACCATGTTCATTGCTGAGCTGAACCATCCGATATTTAATATGTTCGATGTATCCAGCCTGCGTACAGGTATTATGGCTGGTTCCCTGTGTCCGGTCGAACTTATGAAGCGGGTACAGGAGAAGATGTTTATGCGGGTTACCAGTGTGTATGGGCTCACAGAGACCTCTCCCGGTATGACTCAGACCCGTATTGAAGACTCTTTTGAAGCCCGTTGTCATACGGTAGGATATGATTATGAGTTTACGGAAGTGAAAGTATTGGATCCGGAGACCGGTGAAGAGTGTCCGGTAGGCGTACAGGGAGAGATGTGCTGCCGTGGATATAATGTAATGAAAGGGTATTATAAGAATCCGGCGGCTACTGCTGAAATTATTGATAAGAACAAGTTCCTTCATTCAGGGGATCTGGGTATAAAAGATCCGAATGGTAATTACCGCATTACGGGACGTATCAAGGATATGATCATTCGGGGTGGAGAGAATATATATCCTCGTGAGATAGAGGAGTTCCTCTATAAACTCGACGGAGTCAAGGATGTACAGGTGGCAGGTATTCCTTCTCAGAAATATGGAGAGGAAGTAGGAGCTTTTATTATTCTTAATGAAGGAGCCGATATACAGGAGTCGGATGTCCGTGATTTTTGCAAGGATAAGATCTCCCGCTATAAGATACCCAAATATATTTTCTTTATTGACGAGTTCCCGATGACGGGTAGTGGAAAGATACAGAAGTTTAAGCTGAAAGACCTGGGAGTAAGGCTTTGTGCTGAACAGGATATTGAAATCATATAAAAACCATAAAAATAGTGTATGGTTGATAGTGGCTATCTGGAAGGATAGCCACTATTTTAGTAGATATAGGAATTTTCTGGGCTCATTCTCTGTATCCTGTAAAGCCTAAAAAGTTTAAATAATAAAGAGGAGTTTTTGTGCTGCCATCGGAAGATTCTATCTTTACAAAGAATTTTTAATTTCATAAATTACA
>JAJPZL010000195.1 GCA_021204375.1 Bacteroides sp. | reverse complement strand
TTCCCTCTGTGAGGAGGCAACCGGATGAAGGCTGATAAATGGATTGGGATCTGTTTATTTCTCTTTCAGGAGTGCTTTTGTACCCTAAAACAAACCTCTGACAACAGTATCATTATCCGTTACCAGAGGTTTGTTCTCTAATAGATACTCCTGTTATAGGAGAGTTTTTTCTGTGAACCGGAGTTTTATCCGGCTTCTTCTTTCTGTTCCTATATTATTGATTGACAATTCTTACATGGAATATCCGGGGAGTCTGTTTTCCTTCTGCGGCCTGTAATTGGATCCGGAACGTCTCTGCACGCTCTAACTCTTCCGGAACCGGAAATTCGATCACGGAGAACTCCTCCTGGTTTCCGGTAGTCCGGATCGTACCTGCCGGCTCTCCGTTGATAGTGACAATGCATTCTCTGTTATCGTCGGTACCCAGGTAAGTGATACGGATATTTTTTCCGCTATACCCTTTATTCTTTAGCTGATAACTGAAAAAGCCCCGTGCTTCCCGGTAGTGGATATCTTTGTGGAGTCCGGTTCCGGAACGTTCTCCCTGGTAAAAATGATCCGACTCCGGCTGCTGTTCTCCACAGGTGATATAATCTACGGTGATGGCATCCAGTTCCATTCGTTCTTTCTCGGTTCTTTCTATCTGTTTTTGCAGCTCCTGTAGCTTTTCCGGAGTGGTGGTCTGCCAGTAAATAATATACCTGGATCCATGCAGGCGTGAGAAGGGTATCAGTTCCAGTTCTGCAAACTTTTCCGGATAGAGGTTGGTCAGGGTAAATGTAAGAGGTTTCCCCTCTACAGGTTTTACGTGGTCGGGAATGGTTTCCGGTTCTCCTAATAACAAAGGCATTTCATGCAGCGGAATTTTAGGACCGTGTGCAATGTGTCCCCCCCGGCTGTCGTCTGCGAATAGTCCTACCTGACCTTCGGTAGTGGTTTTGGCTGCCAGTACAACCGGTCCGTGCAGGATGGATACAAAATCAGACCCGTCAGGCATCTGTTCCACAAAAGTATGCATCGGGAGAGTCAACTCTATCCGGTCTCCTTTTTTCCATTTACGGGACAAAGTTATATAACTTCCCGGCTGTGCGTCGACCGGGATCTCTTTTTCGTTGACGGAGACTTTGGCTTCGCCGGCTTTTACCCATTCCGGATAACGCAGGTTTATGGTGAAAGTACTACTCTTCTGGGGATTTACTGTAAAACAGATCTGCTCTTCATCGGGAAAACGGGTCTCCTGAATGATCTCTCTGTTTTTCTCTTTCCATGTTAACCGGGAGGGGATAAAGAGGTTTACATAGAGGTCATCTCCCTGATGTCCGTAGATCATCTCTCCGTATCTGGCGTGGTTCTCAATTCCCGAACCTATACAACACCAGAAGCTAGTCTGGGGTTGGGAGTATACCCGGTAGTGGCCGGGACGCATCTGGGTAAAATAGACCAGACCTCCCGTCTCCGGATGCTGGGTAGAGAGAATATGGTTATAAACGGCTCTTTCGTAATAATCCATATAAGAGGGATCCTTACTCGTCCGGTATAGCTGGCCGGTCAGCCGCAGCATGTTATAAGTATTACAGGTTTCAGACCCCTGTTCTCCGTAGATCATAGAAGAGAAGTCATGTGTAGGATGGAAATGTTCATACGAACTGTTCCCTCCGATAGAGACCGAGCGTCCCTTGACTACCGTTTCCCAGAAGAAGCGGGATGCCTCATCCCAGGCGCTGTCTCCGTCAAGATCTGCAATGCGCTTGTACCCGATCACTTTGGGTATCTGGGTGTTGGCGTGTTTCCCGGTCAGGTCGTCCCGTTGTTCCAGCAGAGGATCCAGGATAGCCCGGTGAGAAAAACGGCGGGCCATCTGCAGGTATTTTTTGTCTCCCGTAATGTCTGCTACATCGGCAAAGATCTCATTGAGCCCTCCGTGTTCACTTCGAAGCATATTTTGTACCTGTTCGTCGGTAAGACCTGCCAGCAGATCATTAAACCAGTCGGTCATTTTAACCAGCATCTCCTTTGCATCTTCTATACCGGCAATAAGATAGGCATCCCGGAGGCCGGCGTATATTTTATGTATATTATAAAGAGGCACACATCGGTTACCTAAACTGAATCCACCTGTTTCATTCTCTGCTTTTGCCACCTCTTCCCACAATTCTTTACTACCGGGAACTCCGCCTACATATCCGGTACCGGCATGATCCTGGCACCTTTTCAGTTCGGCTATCATATAATCGAGCCGTTCTTTGATCCGGCTGTCTCCTGTAGAAGCATACATCAGGGAAAGAGCAGAAACATAGTGACCTCCGATATGTCCGTCCAGTCCCATATTCTCCCAGTTGGTGTAGTTCTCTTTTTTAGGAGATAAACCTGCCTCTTTCAGGTAAGGTGCCAGTAATCTGTCGGCATCGAGTGCAAGCAGGTACTCTTTATCCAGCTCTTCCGCATGTTTGAAAGGGCTTTCCAGCAGGGTAACATCTGTTAAAGGAAACTTCTCTACCAGTACAGGGATCTGGGCCTGAAGGGTAAAACAGTAACTCAGTGTAAATAATAATATATATC
>JAJPZL010000169.1 GCA_021204375.1 Bacteroides sp. | reverse complement strand
GAAGTACTCCCGGCCAGCAAACATACAGCAGACAATATTGATTTTATTCTATTCATAACTTCGTCTTATTTTATTAACATTAATCAAACAACCTCAATCCCAGCATTTTTATCTGCGGCTACCCCCACCGGAAGACCGGCTGCTACTACCACTACTACTTCCACCTGAAGATCTGGAAGAAGAACTACTGCTACCGGAACTATAGCTACTGCTTGAACGGCTGCTGGTACTGGGTGTACTATAGCTTCTGGAAGAAGAGGAACTACTACTGCGATTAATAGTACTGCTTCCACCGGAAGTACTTGTAGAACTTCCCCGGTTATAGGTAGTGCCGGACGAAGAAGAAGAAGTACCTCGATACGTAGAAGAACTTCTGGAACTACCGGAAGTTACTCCCTCGGTCGAACGGGTTGAACTGGGCCTTGTATAGGTAGAAGTTGAACCCGAAGAAGTACTGCTGCGTCTGCTCACCGAACTGCTGTTATCACGAATAACACCTGTACTATTTTGATTGTTCGAGGTAGAGTTACGTGTACCTACCACCCTGCCGGTTGTACCCGAGCTGGTTCCGCTCTGCCTGCGGGAAGCACTGTTCACAGTTGTTCCGGTACGGTTACCCTGACTGGTCGTAGATTGCCTGCGAACTGCCGAACTACCGGAAGAAGTACGATTTCCGCTACTCACTCCTGTATTACTGCTCACCCTGCGGTTAGCAGAAGAACTATTTCTGACATTGGTTCCTGCCAGGCTGCTACGACGGGTATTATAAGTTACATTCGGACGATGATATCCCCAGCTTCCTCCCGGACGACTCCAGTGGTGGTGGCCGTAGTAATACACGTATCCATACCAATGGTTATAGTAGGGCCTGTGCCAGCCATAGTAACCACCCCATCCCCATCCGTAATGAGGCCATCCCCAACTCATGCCAAAGGAACCATATCTCCAATCCCACCACAGTGAATTACTGAAAGTAGGAAATGCGTATGCATAAAATCCGTCGGTATATACATTCCAGTACCAGGAATTGGCACCATATACTACATCCCAGTAATAAGGACTACTGATATGAATGGCATATCTCGGGTTGCGGAAACATACAATACGCATCGCATACTCATAATCATCCTGCGAACCGTCAAAGCCATCAACCCATTCGCCTCTGTCATCCCAGCCCTTCTCTCTGATCACCAGGGTGTCGTTCTCCAATTCAAAATAGTTATCCGATGCATCATACCGGCGATTATATTCATCAATATCACGCACATTTCCGGAACGATCTTTTACTACCACAGTGGTAGTGGGCGCAAGAACCTCTATCTCCTCCTGCGAAGAAGTCACATTATGCACTTCAGTACGGGTAACAGTGGTTGCCTGGCTGGTAACCGTCTGCTCCTGCTGAGTGCCCTTATCCTTCTTCGGAGAATAATAAAGGTCATCATGGTAACTTTGTGCCATCAGAGAGAATGGGAACCACAAAGCTGCTAAACCTGCTATTATTATCTTTTTCATACTCCTTGGTTTAAGTGTTTTTGCTAATTCTGATACTTTATCTCGTTACAAAGATAAATAATGTAAAACGCTATCCTCATAGATTTTCCCCAAATAATAATAGGGATTTCCCTAAACCTCTCTATCTTTGCGACCTAAAGTTACTGAATTTTAATATTAATAGGTATGAAATATCTTGAAATAAATTTTTATTCCCCCCTTTCCGACGAAAATATATACGATCTGCTGGCTGCCCTGCTTGCAGATATAGGGTTTGAAAGCTTTATGGAGACAGAAAAAGGGATCAATGCCTATATCCGGGAAGAACTCTTCCGGGAAGAAGAGTTAAAAAATATCCTGGAAAATTTCCCCATGGAAAATACAAAAATAAGCTATTCCATCACTCAGATGGAAGATAAGAACTGGAACGAAGAGTGGGAAAAGAATTTTTTCCGGCCCCTTGTCATTGAAGACCGTTGTGTGGTTCACAGTACATGCCATACCGATATACCTGCTACCGAATACGAGATCATCATCAATCCTCAAATGGCCTTCGGAACCGGTCACCACGAAACCACCAGCCTCATTATCGGTGAACTCCTGGAGAACGACCTTACCGGCAAAAGCGTACTGGATATGGGCTGCGGAACCGCTATACTCGCCATCCTAGCCCGTAAACGGGGAGCAACTTCCGTAACAGCCATTGATATAGATACCTGGTGTGTGAACAACTCCCTGGAGAACATAGCCCTTAATCAGGTAGATAATATCCAGATAGAGCAGGGAGATGCTTCTGCCCTCCCGGGAAAAGGTCCGTTCGATGTAGTCATAGCCAACATCAACCGGAATATCCTGCTGGAAGACATGAAATACTATGTAGCCTCTATGAAAGAAGAAAGTGAAATTTATATAAGTGGTTTCTATACTGACGATATGGAGGTTTTGCACAGAGAAGCAACCCGTAACGGATTGATCCCGGCAGGCTTCCGGGAAAAGAACCGGTGGGCTGTTATGAAATTCGTATTGTAAAATAATTCTAAAAAACCGGAACAATTCCATGAACTGCGGTACCC
>JAJPZL010000433.1 GCA_021204375.1 Bacteroides sp. | reverse complement strand
TATTATAGGTGGTATAAAGTTTATCCCGGCCGCTGTATCCCATGATATAGAGGGAAGTACGGTTAGAGAACCGGTGATGAAGTTTTGCATTGATATCGTAGAAGAACATATTATACTTGTTATCATTGGAAATAGCATCGTTGGATCAGTTGATCCAATCTGTGATCTTATCCATAAAGAGATCCAGGTAGGTCCGTCTTACTGAAAAAGTGAAAGAGGTTTTGTCCTTGATCAAAGGCCCCTCTATGCTGGCTTTCATCGCCAGAAGTCCCACGGAAGCTGATCCCTCCATGCGCTCTTTATTTTCATCATTCGTGTGAATATCCACCACCGAAGAGAGCCTTCCCCCGAAACGGGCCGGAAACCCCGACTTGTAAAGGGTTACATTCTTAATGGCATCCGTATTGAAAACAGAAAGGAACCCATAGAGGTGATTAGCGTTATAGATCGGGATCCCATCCAGCAGGATGAGATTCTGGTCCGGACTTCCTCCCCGTACCGAAAGATCACTTTTTCCTTCAGAAGTAGTCTGTACACCCGGAAGAAGCTGCAGGGACTTCATCAGGTCGTTCTCTCCCAGCAAAGAGGGTATATTCTTTAGCTGATCCATGGGAATAGTGACGGTCCCGGTGCGTGTAGTCCGGAGAGGGGTATTTCCTGCTTCTACGACAATTTGTTGTAACTCCTGAGCAGCCGGTTTTAATAATACCTGGATCGTCGTATCTCTATTAAGGGTAAAGGGATGGCTCTCTGTTTCATACCCTATATAGGAGAATCTTACCTCTACCTCTCCCCGGGGTAGAGTAAGGCTATAAAATCCGTAAGAATTGGATGTAGTGCCTTTGCCGCTGATCCCCTCCAGGATAGTGGCTCCGATCAAAGTCTCTCTGGCTATTGCATCCCTGATGGTTCCGCTGATCGTATAACTCTGTGCCACAAGTACGGAGAAGAGTGAATATATAAAGAACATCCACCCTGTTATATGTCGTGCCAGAGATGTCTTCATAGTCTGGGTTTATAAAAAGAGTCTCTATGTTTAGTTTTCCCGAACAAATTTAAAAAATAGTACCGGAATAACGAATGATTCTCTGCTCTTTTAATAAACATACAAAAAAATAAGGGTAACCGGGTGGTTATCCTTATTTCAAACGCTCATTTTAAAATGCTTTATTCGCACATATACAATTTACGGCAGGCCTCTTCACATTCGCGACAAGCGGCCGCACACTCTCTGCAATGATCATTATCGTGCTTTTCGCACTCCTGAGCACATTTCTGACAAGCATTGATGCATAAAAGCACCATATCTTTGGCAAAATAACTTTCCGAAGCTACCATTTGCAGCGTTAAAGCACAGATATCTGAACACTCTCTGTCCAGTTTAATACAATCAACCATCATTTTAACCTGATCCTCTTCCAGACAGGATTTAAAGCAATGATTACACTGATGCTGGCATGCAGCAATCTTTTGTACAAGTTCGAGATGATTCCTAAACATAGTAAGCGAAATTAATTGGATGAAACTATTTATCTATATCAGGAATAACACTCATCCTTTTTTATTGTTCAATGGCGCTGGTTACCGCGCATACCCTGTTATACCGAACTGTAACGGTGCCCCCTCTGCATTACTATACAAAGTGATGCTCTTACTGAAATGCTCCGGATGGTCGGCTTTATAAAGGACCTTGATGATCCGTTCACCTCCGGGAGGCAGAGGCTCTTTATCATACTCTATGGAGATACAGCCGCAGGAGGTAATAATATCTTCTATCACCCACAAACGATTTCCCCGGTTCCTGATCGTAAAGTTCGCCTCCGCAGGCAACCTCCAGTTAAAACTTCCCAGATCGGCACTATACCGGTCGGCCTCTACCTGGGTATAAAGTACAGGGGTCTTTACCGGCTCTTTCCCTAAAATGGTATGGTAATATAGTTCCGTTACCCGGGGATTGTATACCGGATTACCGATCACCACTACCCGGTTCTCTTCATCGAGCAGAAAAGTCTGGAAAGCCATCTCCTGCGGAAATTGATTGAGTCGATGGATCTCATTCTCTTCATCGATACATACCGGCAGACCGAAACGATCCCGCCTGAGTATATAGAAGAGATCTTTATGGCTTTTCGGATGAAAAAAAGTACCGGTACCCCGAATCCCATCACTGAATCGGTCTTCCGGATAAAGTACTTCCACTTTTCCAACTGGAGTTTACAACTGATACATCCGACTGAATCTACATAACTCAGGATACGGTATCCGGAAGAGGGTACAGCAAAATCTACCGTATCTTTCCCGTATAGGGTAAAAACAGGCTCCTCAAGGAACCGGATCTCCTTCCCCTCCCAATGGCGTACGATCCGTATAATTTTCCTCTTTTCACTGTTGGTACATCCCTCTGTCAGGGTCAGAAGAATAAAGATACCACACAGCCAAAACATAGATTTTATTGCATATATATTCATAAGATTTGCATCTATGCCTTTTATTTACTGCTGCTCAGTTGGTAAAAATAGAGTAAACTTTCGGAAGACACAATACCTGTGCACGGAAACGACTCTGTTT
>JAJPZL010000506.1 GCA_021204375.1 Bacteroides sp. | reverse complement strand
ATCTTTGACGGAGTGATAACACGCAAAAACTTATACTCATTGGTCAGATACTTAAATTTTAGTTATATATCATGAAAAAGTTACTTGTTATAATGTTTGTTGCTATGGCAACAACTCCCTTATCAGCCGGAAATAACCAGGCGGAAATGGATCGGTTTATCACAGAGTTAATGAGCCGGATGACTTTGGAAGAGAAGGTGGGTCAGATGAATCTGCCGAGTGACGGCGATATTATCACCGGACTGGGTAATAACAATAATATTACCGGAAAAATAAAAAAAGGCCTGGTAGGTGATATGTTCAATATCAAAGGGGTAGAAAAGATCAGGGAGATCCAATGGATGGCTGTGGAAGAGAGCCGGCTGGGAATACCTTTACTCTTTGGGATGGATGTGATCCACGGATATGAAACAATTTTCCCGATCCCGTTGGGCCTTGCCTGTACCTGGGATATGGAAGCCATCCGGGAATCGGCACAGATTGCAGCCACAGAAGCAAGTGCGGATGGGATCTGCTGGACTTTCAGCCCGATGGTTGACATCTGCCGCGACCCACGCTGGGGCCGTATTTCAGAGGGGAACGGGGAAGATCCTTTTCTGGGCGGACAAATAGCCAAAGCTATGGTACAGGGATATCAGGGAGAAGATAATTTATTTGCCACCAACAAACAGATCATGGCCTGCGCCAAGCATTTTGCGTTGTACGGAGCTTCGGAAGCCGGCCGTGATTATAACACAGTGGATATGAGCAGGCTGAGTATGTACAACGGTTATTTTTACTCTTATCAGGCTGCGGTAGAGGCGGGTGTAGGAAGCATGATGGCTTCGTTCAATGTGATAGATGGTGTTCCTGCCCACGGAAATAAATGGTTGCTGACAGATGTATTAAGAGATCAATGGAACTTCCGGGGATTTACGGTAGCCGATTACGGAGGTATCGGCGAAATAATGAGCCACGGCTTAGGAGATATGCAAACGGTATCTGCGTTGGCACTGAATGCCGGATTAGACATGGATATGGTCAGTGAAGGGTATCTGAATACCTTAAAAAAGTCCCTGGAAGAGGGTAGAGTGACTGAAGAGCAGATTGACAGGTCCTGCCGCTACATGCTGGAAGCAAAATATAAGTTGGGCTTATTTGATGATCCTTACAAATATTGTGATCTATCCCGTGCGAAAAAGGAGATCTATACGCCGGAGCATCGGGCTATTACCCATAAAACAGCCGCCGAAAGCTTTGTACTTCTTAAAAACGAGGGAAATGTACTGCCGTTATCCTAGAATAAAACCATTGCGGTAGTAGGTCCGCTGGCAGATACCCGTTCGAATATGGTGGGAACGTGGAGTGTAGCGGCTGATCTGAATGCTCCGGCTACTGTAGTAGAGGGTATAAGATCTGTGGCAGGAGAAAAAAGTACGGTTTTATATGCAAAAGGATCGAATCTGACCAGTGATCCGGTATTGGAGGAGAATTCTACTGTATTCGAACGTTCCCTGCATCGGGATAACCGGTCGGAAGAGGAGTTAAGGAATGAAGCACTTGCGGTCGCTGCCGGAGCAGATATTATTGTGGCAGCCATCGGGGAATCTTCGGAGATGAGCGGGGAATCCAGTAGTCGTACCGATATAGGTATTCCGGACGTTCAACGGAGGTTACTGGAAGAGTTGCTGAAGACCGGAAAACCGGTTGTACTGGTACTGTTCACCGGCCGTCCCCTGACCTTAGTTTGGGAAAATGAAAATATACCTGCTATCCTGAATGTATGGTTTGGAGGTAGTGAAGCTGCTTATGCAATTGGCGATGTACTTTTTGGAAAGGTAAACCCCAGCGGCAAGCTGATTACCACTTTTCCCCGTAGTGTGGGTCAGATCCCTCTCTACTACAACCATTTTATGACCGGACGTCCGGCTACTGACAATGGTTTTGAAAAATTCCGTTCCAATTACCTGGATGAGAAAAACGCGCCTTTATATCCCTTCGGTTACGGGCTTAGCTACACAAGTTTCTCTTACAGTGATGTGACCTTGAATTCCACCCGGCTCAGTGAGAACGGTGAAATTACTGCTTCGGTCACTGTGACTAATAATGGGGAGTATGATGGGAAAGAGACTGTACAGTTATACATCCGTGACTTAGTGAGGAGCATTACCAGGCCTGTAAAAGAGCTGAAAGGTTTTAAAAAGATCTATTTAAAGGCGGGAGAGAGTAAAGTAGTAAGTTTCAAGATCCGGCCGGATATGCTGAAATTCTACAATTACGCTCTGGAATATGTATAGGAACTGGGAGAATTTGAAGTGATGATCGGTGGGAATAGCCGGGATGTTCATTCGGCCGGATTTATTCTCCAATAATAGGATATACGGCTACTGGATTTGATCAACCAGTGTTTTGCGGTAAAAGGAAACTTCCGTTGAAGCAGGAACCAAAAGCTGTTAGACAGATATAGTTTTCGGATATGAAGAATCCGATACGGAATTTACTGAAAAAAGAGGCTGTCTCAAAATAGATTTGAGACAGCCTTTTTAATTATATTCCCTTCTTGATAATGTTTTAGTTTTTTCTTTTGTATTT
>JAJPZL010000162.1 GCA_021204375.1 Bacteroides sp. | reverse complement strand
TTTCTATACCAATGCCGGATCGTATATAACGGCTGTGGATGAAATAAAGATTGAAAAAGTGGTGGATAACCTGATATCGAATGCTCTTAAATATTCTCATCCCCGGAGTAAGGTGAAGATCTTCCTTCATTGCGACCCGGAGAAGTGGAGTTTGGAGGTAAAGGATTATGGACTGGGTATTTCGCAACAGGCGAAAAGTAAACTCTTCAGGGAGTTTTACCGTGGCGATAACAAGGCGAATGCCCGGATAGTAGGATCGGGTATCGGATTGCTACTGGTAAAAAAGTATGTGACCCTGCACGGGGGAAGGATCGATTTTGAAAGCGAAGAACACGTGGGCTCCTCCTTCAGGTTCACCATTCCCTACCGGAGTGTAGAAGAGGTACCCTATAGGATAGATAGACCGCTGGAAGAGGTATCGGTGGGTCCGGCAAACAGAGGGATAACAGAGGATACCTCCCGGGACTCTTCCCGGGAGAGAACCAGCCATATACTGATTGTGGAAGATAATACCGACCTGCAGGATTTCCTGTTCCATTCTCTGGGAGAGCGGTATAAAATATCCCGTGCAGGCGACGGGAATGAAGCCTGGGAAGTGATCGGGAAACAGGCTTCCGACCTGGTCCTCTCGGATGTGATGATGCCCGGCATGGATGGTTTCCGGTTGTGCGAAAAGATCAAATCGACTTTTGAGACGGCCCATATCCCGGTGATCCTTTTAACTTCTCTCTCTCTCAGAAAACCAAACAACTGGAAGGACTGGGACTGGGCGCTGATGATTATATAACCAAGCCTTTTGATATCTTCCTGCTTATCCGGCGTGTGGAGTCGATCTTAAAGAACAGGGAGATAATCCGGGAAAAGGCACTCCGGTTTATGAATCGTCCGGAAAACAGCCAACCGGTGTATGCGAACGAGTTGAACGACCGGTTTGTAAAAAAAGCCCTGGAGGTGGTTTATGAGAACCTCTCTAATTATGAGTTCGGCAAAGAAGCGTTTGCTTCGTGCATGCATGTGAGCCCCTCCCTGTTGTATCAGAAATTAAAATCTCTTACGGGACAATCGCCTACAGATTTTATCCGTACCATTCGTTTTAATCATGCTATGGAGTTATTGCAGGCACACTCCTACACCGTCGCTGAGGTGAGTGAACGGTGCGGCTTCTCCAATGTCAACTATTTTAGTACTGCCTTCAAAAAAACATTTCGGGTAGACACCTGCCGAAGCACGGAGCAGGTAAACTCCTTTTTACCGGCAGCGGATCACCTATAGAAGTTCACTCAGCTTATGTATGACCCGATATATAGCAAATACAGAGATCCGGCAGAGCACTTTTGTCCAAAACAAAAGGTTTATTGTCTAAAATCTAACTCCTCCCTATCCTTCTGCATACTATTTTTGCATAGGTATTTACCCGGTTACTTGTTTTGTCGCTACAACTATAAATTTTAAATAATACAGAACTCCATGAACATGAAATTATCTTTTTTAGCTTCTCTCTTATTCCTTCATCTGTTCATACCTACGGTAGCCTGTGCGCAGGAGGTTATGGTTTCGGGTCCGGACGGTCAACTGAGTGTAAAAGTTTTTATGAAGAACGGAGAGCCTCACTACTCCGTGACTTACCAGCATGAAGTGATGCTGAAAGATTCTCCACTCGGGCTCGTGACCAACGAGGGAGATTTCAGCGGTAGCCTGACCTATACCGGAGAGCAAAGAGAGTACATTGATAAAACCTATTCCCAGGAGAAGATAAAGAGATCGCAGGTACATTATACCGCCCATCAACTTACCTGTAGCTTTGAGGACAGGCAGCAAAGGGAGATCCGGATCGTTTTCCAGGTAAGCAACAACGATATTGCCTTCCGGTATGAACTTCTCACCTGGAGAGAGAGGAGAGCCTGTGTGGTGCAGGAGGAGGTTACAGGTTTCAAATTCCCGGAGAACACCACCACTTTTTTATCCAACATGATGGCCCATATGGGTGCTTTTGCCCGTACCTCCCCCAGTTATGAAAACGGCTATACCAACGACGAACCGGTAGGGAAACCTACCTATCAGAACTAGGGATACGTATTCCCGTGTCTCTTCCGTGTGGGTAACCGTGGTTGAGTACTCGTTTCCGAGACCGGAGTAAATAGTCTTTATTGCGCCTCACACCTGAGTGACGGCACAAAAGATGTATTGTATAGGATAGCTTTTCCGGATGAACGGCAGAATAACGGGTTTGGCACCACAGGGGCTCAGCTGGGCCTACCGGGAGTGACTCCGTGGCGTACCATCACTGTCGGAAAAGAACTCAGCCCGATCGTAGAGACAACCATACCGTTTGATGTGGTGGATCCCCTGTACGAGGCCTCCCGGGAGTATCAGTATGGACGGGGTACCTAGAGCTGAATCGTGTGGCAGAATGCCAGCATGAACTGGGACGACCAGGTGGCTTACATTGATCTGGCCGCCGAACTGGGATACGAATATATTCTGATGAATGCCCTGTGGGACACGAATATCGGTTATGAAAGAATGGAAGAACTCATCCGGTATGCTAACTCTAAAAGTGTGGATGTATTCCTGTGGTATAACTCCAACGGCTCTTTCAACGATGCGCCCCAGGGGCCGAGAAACCGGATGCACACCTCCATTGCCCGGAAAGAGGAGATGAAATGGCTGAAAAAAGCCGGAGTAAAAGGGCTGAAGGTTGACTTTTTCGGAGGTGATAAACAGGAGACCATGCGGCTGTACGAAGATATTCTTTCGGATGCCAACGATTACGGACTGATGATCATTTTCCACGGTTGTACCCTGCCGCGCGGTTGGGAAAGAATGTATCCCAATTATGTAAGGAGCGAGGCGGTACTGGCTTCTGAAATGCTGATCTTTTCGGAAGATGTACGTAAGAACGAAGCTTTTTACGCTACCCTTCACCCTTTTATCCGCAATACGGTAGGAAGTATGGAGTTTGGAGGTGTATTATTGAACAAATACCTGAACAGGGGTAACAAACAAGGACAGGAGCGATTAACCACTGATGCGTTCCAGCTAGCTACAGGCATTTTGTATCAGAATCCGGTACAGATGTTTGCCCTCACCCCGAATAACCTTACCGATACTCCGGACTTTATTATCAACTTTATGAAAGAGATCCTTACTACCTGGGATGAAACACTTTATATAGACGGGTATCCGGGGAAATACGCCGTTATTGCACGCCGCCGGGGAGAGACCTGGTATGTAGCAGGGGTTAATGCCCTGAAGGAGCCGGTCAAGCTGGAATTATCCTTGCCGATATACGCAGGAACAACCATCAAAGTATACAACGACAACTCCCGGAGAGAGACCGGTTTGGAGGAGATACAGGTCAAACAAAAAGGTATCGTAAAAATAACCATTCAACCCGGAGTAGGTTTTGTATTGACCAACTAATCAACTTATAAATAAACAGAGATGAAACTTATCGGAACTTCTTTATACAACTGACGTTACTCCTGTTCCTGTATCCGGCAACATGGATGGCACAAAGACCCATTATCCAGACCAGCTATACGGCCGACCCGGCACCGATGGTATATAACGACACGGTATTTCTCTATACCACCCACGACAAAGACGATGCCCAGGGATTTAAAATGTATGACTGGCTGCTCTATACATCTACCGATATGGTAAACTGGACCGACCACGGTGCAGTAGCCTTCCTGAAGAGTTTTAAGTGGGTAACACGGGACAACGGTGCCTGGGCCCAGCAATGTATTGAACGGAACGGTAAATTCTATATGTACTGCCCCATACACGGACAGGGGATCGGAGTACTGGTTGCCGACTCGCCTTACGGCCCGTTCCGGGATCCGATCGATGAACCGCTGGTGTGGCAGAAAGAGCACTGGGACGATATCGATCCCTCTGTTTTTATTGACGACGACGGGCAGGCCTATATGTATTGGGGAAATCCGAATGTTTACTACGTTAAACTGAACGAGGATATGATCTCTTACTCCGGCGATATAGTCAAGCTGGAACAGCGGCCCGAACATTACCAGGAAGGTCCCTGAGTCTATAAACGCAACGGACACTACTACATGGCATTTGCTTCGACCTACTGCCCGGAAGGTATAGGCTATGCCATGAGCGACCAGCCGACCGGCTCCTGGACAACAAATGGATATATTATGAGACCGACCCAGCGTACCCAGGGGAATCATCCCGGCATTATTGACTACAAAGGGAGTTCGTATGTCTTCGGGCTGAACTACGACCTGATACACTTAGAGACTTTCAAACACCACGAACGACGATCTACTTCCGCAGCAAAAATGCACTACAATCCGGACGGGACTATTCAGGAAGTACCTTACTGGGCAGAGAACGTACTCGAACAGATCGAGCCGCTGAATCCCTACCGGAGAGTAGAGGCAGAGACCATAGCCTGGGGATATGGGCTCAAAACAGAGAGGATGCCCGACGGCAGGATGTGTGTGACCCATATTGACGACAACGAGTCTTTGTGTGTGCAGGGAGTTGATTTCGGCCAGGGAGCTCGGGAATTCTCTGTGACGGCTGCCTGTAATGTAGAGGGCGGATATATAGAGATCCGGCTGGATAGTACCACCGGACCGCTTATCGGCCAGGTAGAGATAACTCGTACAGGTGCCATGGACAGGTTTAAATCCATGTCGTGCCCCATCGAAGGAGCCTGGGGCGTATACGATCTCTACTTCTGTTTCAAAAGTACGGCTCAGAAAAACAATCTCTTCTTTCTGGATTACTGGGAGTTTAAACAATAAAATAACCAGAACTTATATCTTTAATGAAATCGTATGAAATATGCTTTGGTAACACTTATTTTCACCTGCACGATGGGATCCATCTCTGCACAGGAATATCACAAAACCGCCCACGGTATAACTACCTGGATCCGGGATACAAATATAAACATAGCGTTCCTGAACCCCTCCACCGTACGAGTGATAAAGGCTCCGGCGGGACACACCTATACCAAAGAGAGCTTGTCGGTTATTGCCCGGCCCCAGGATGTGAAGTTGACAGTAACGGAAAAGGGGAGCTATCTCTATCTGAAAAGCCGTGAGATAGAGGTAGAAGTAAATAAAACAACCGGTGCCCTTGTCTTCCTTACTGTCGGTGGAGAACCTCTGTTAAAGGAAAAATATCCGGGTCCCCGGTTTACGGAGTTCAATGATGCCGGGTCTGCTACCTTTAGTGTATACCAGCCTTTCGTATTGGAGGACGACGAAGCGATCTACGGACTGGGACAGTTACAAAACGGTAAAATGGTGCAACGGAACCAGACTAAACGTCTGCTCCAGGGAAATGTGGAGAACGTGGTTCCCTTTTTCCAGTCGGTCAAAGGGTATGGCCTCTTCTGGGACAACTACTCTCCCACTACCTTCAAAGATGATC
This sequence comes from Bacteroides sp., assembly GCA_021204375.1. Classification (GTDB taxonomy): domain Bacteria; phylum Bacteroidota; class Bacteroidia; order Bacteroidales; family Bacteroidaceae; genus Bacteroides. The sequence goes on along the minus strand of JAJPZL010000162.1, from coordinate 10,466 downwards.
CGCATGAGACCTCCTTCCGGTCGGAAGTGGGCGACTGTATTGACTATTACTTTATGTACGGTAAGAACGCAGACGGTGTAATAGCACAGATGCGTACCCTTACAGGGGATGCGCCTATGTTCCCGCTGTGGACATACGGATTCTGGCAGAGCAAAGAGCGGTATAAAAGCCAGGAAGAGACGGTAGGAGTCGTTAAAAAATACCGGGAGCTGGGTGTACCCCTGGATGGTATTATCCAGGACTGGCAGTACTGGGGACACAACTATTTATGGAACGCTATGGACTTTCAGAACCCGTTGTTCGGTAATCCGCAGAAAATGGTGGATGATATACATTCCCTGCACGCTCACCTGATCATCTCCATCTGGTCTTCGTTCGGCCCAGCAACCAAACCCTACCGGGAACTGGATAAGAACGGAATGCTCTTTAACTTCACTACCTGGCCGCAATCGGGACTTGAAGCCTGGCCTCCCAATATGGATTACCCTTCGGGAGTGTGTGTATACGATGCCTACCATCCCAAAGCCCGTGATATTTACTGGAAGTATCTGAGTGAAGGACTCTTTACCTATGGAATAAACGGATGGTGGATGGATTCGACCGAACCCAACCATTTAGACTGGAAACCCGAAGATTTTGATACTCCTACCTATCTAGGCTCCTTCCGAAAAGTGCGCAACGCTTATCCGTTGCTAACAGTAGGAGGTGTATACGACCACTAGCGGGCCACCACCTCCGACAAACTGGTATTTATCCTGACCCGATCCGGATTCGTCGAACAGCAACGCTACGGAGCCAATGTATGGTCGGGAGATGTAGGCTCCTCCTGGGAGTCGCTCCGGAACCAGATCCCGGCCGGCCTGAACTTCTCCCTGTGTGGCATTCCCCATTGGAACAGCGACATCGGAGGTTTCTTTGCAGGTGCCTACAACAAGAGCTGGAACGATGGAAGTGCTTCGAAAAATCCGCTCTACCAGGAACTCTATGTACGCTGGTTACAGTTCGGAGCTTTCAATCCGATGATGCGCTCACACGGTACCGATCTTTCCAGAGAGATTTACCAGTTCGAAGAGAAAGGAGAACCCATTTACGATGCTATAGAAAAGACCATCCATCTTCGTTACTCCCTGTTGCTCTATATCTATTCTACCTCCTGGGAGGTAACGAACAACCGGTCGAGTTTTATGCGTGCCTTAGTGATGGATTTTCCCGGAGATAAGAATGCGCTGGATATAAACAACGAGTTCATGTTCGGTAAAGCAATCCTGGTAGCACCGGTGGTAAATGCCCAGTACACCCCAGAAAAATAGTGGAAGTGAACGAAGAGGATGGATGGAACAGAGTGGGTAATAACGATAAGAGCGGAAGTTCAACCGTAGACTTTACCCGGACAAGCTCCATGCAGGTTTACCTGCCGGCCGGTACTACCTGATATGATTTCTGGGATCACACCCGGCATGAGGGAGGTCAGCACATTATCCAGAAAACAACTATTGACAAGATCCCGCTCTATGTAAAGGCAGGTAGTATTATTCCCAGAGGTCCCCGTGTACAATATGCTACAGAAAAGAGCTGGGATCACCTTGAGATCAACGTATATCCGGGAGCAGATGGTACTTTCACGCTTTATGAAGATGAATTTAACAACTACAACTATGAACAGGAAGCATATACGGAGATCCAGCTAAGCTGGAACAACTCCTCACAGACCCTGACCCTCGGAAAGCGGAAAGGGAATTATCCGGGTATGCTGCAACAGCGTACCTTCACGATCAGATTGATCGGACCGGAAAATAGCGGACCGGTAAAGAAGATAACCTATACTGGAAAACCGGTTTCCGTTCCATTAAAATGAATTTACAAAAACACATAAAACCCATTCCATGAGAAAATTGATACTCATTGCCTTAGTTGTAGCTGCACAGGCAGGCAGCAGCCAGAATCCCATTATACAAACGATGTATACGGCCGATCCTGCACCGATGGTATACAACGATAAAGTATATCTATACACTACACACGATGAAGATAACTCTACCTGGTTTACTATGAACGACTGGCGGTTATATACCACAAGCGATATGGTGAACTGGACGGATCACGGAAGCGTACTCTCCTATAGAGACTTTACCTGGGCCAAAGGAGATGCGTGGGCGGCCCAGTGTATAGAAAGAAATGGAAAATTTTATATGTACATCCCTACGATCTCGGCTATAAACAACCGGGGAGCAATTGGTGTAGCTGTAGCAGACGGCCCTTACGGTCCGTTTTACGATGCTTTGGGCAAGCCACTGGCCCAAACGGACTGGGGCGATATAGATCCTACCGTATTTATTGACGACGACGGACAGGCTTACCTCTATTGGGAAAATCCCAGCCTCTATTATGTGAAGCTGAACGAAGATATGATCTCGTATGAAGGAGATGTTGTGAAAGTTCCTCTTACTGAAGAGTCATTCGGCAAGCGGGAAGGAGACCCACAGCGGGAAACGTTGTATGAAGAGGGCCCCTGACTGTATAAAAGGAATAACCTCTATTACCTGTTCTGGTCGGGAGGTCCCTTGCCGGAGCATATCGGTTATTCCACAAGCGATAGCCCTACCGGGCCGTGGAAGTACCGGGGTACGGTCATGTCTGCTGAGGGAGGAGTCTTTACCAACCATCCGGGAGTGATCGATTTCCGGGGCAAAACTTACTTCTTTTACCACAACGGAGGCCTGTCCGGAGGGAGTAGCTTTACCCGTTCGGTTTGTGTGGATGAACTTACATTCAATGCCGACGGATCCATCCCTGAATTGAAGATGAATAAAGAAGGTATTCAAAAAGGAGTAGCTACCCTGAATCCCTATCTAAAGAACGAGGCAGAGACCATTGCCTGGTCGGAAGGTGTTAAAGCTGATTACAATAAACAGGTAGGTGTATTTATCACTGCGAAACAGGACGGCAGTTATACAAAGGTAAAAGAGGTGGATTTCCGCGACCAGGGTCCCTCCCGGTTCCTTGCCAGGGTAGGAACCACCCATAACGGGAATATAACCCTCGAAGTGCGCCTTGACTCTCCGCAGGGACAGCTATTAGGCACCGTAAAAGTGCCCAGTACCGGAGGCAGTGACCGCTGGGAGATCGTATCGACCGATGTGGAAAAAGTGCAGGGTGTACACGATCTTTGTTTTATATTCAAAAGCAGTAACAACACAGACGTACTCTATTTTGACTACTGACGGTTTGCCCACTGATCTTTATCCATTCCCTGTAAAGAAGACTATATACTACTATAGTAATTTATTAAGACTATTACAGGCAACCTTCCGGCACGGGTTCGCCCTCGGAGCGGTGCTTTCAGCCTGCCTCGAACGCTACCAGGCACCCGGGTTCGAAGCCCCCGAAATTACTCGGATCCTGGAAGATACAAAGGGGTATGCCGACCAGAAAAGCAGACCCGAAAAACAGAAAAAAGGGTCCAAAAAGGGGCCAGGGTCCTATAGGCCCCACTTTCAGGACGAAGAAGACCCGCAGGAGCAGATCCAACAGGACGAAGAGCTACGCCGGCAGGCCCCGCTACACCAACATATATATTTGATAATCTGCCGGATATAGTCCAAAAGGACTCATCATAGCAGAGAATATGCACAGAAGAGAGATGCTATTTTTAGGCATGATAACTACCCTGAGCGGATGTTTGCCCCCATGTACAGTTTACCTACTCCCGAAAACGCTACTCCACCCATCTTTACTACTTCGGAGTAGCCTATGCAGGAACAGGAAAAAGCATTGTAGACTGGTCTTACCTGCTGGCCGAACCCCTGCACACCTACTATGAAAAAAGGGAGAGGAAGAAGAGAAAAAATATCAACAAGAACTCTTGCAGTGGGAGCAGCAGAACCAGCTGGCTAAACGTACCCAAGGGAAGGTCGCTCTCTCTACTCGACCCCAGGAGCCGCAACCCGTATGCCTGCTCCTCCCGGCCAACTCCTCCCGGACACGCTACCTCACCCACCTGCGGGATAATAAACATCTGGGAGGTATTATCCATACCAGCGAAGCAGACGAGCTCGCCTTTACCCTGGAACAGGATTACGGCAAACAGGGCGACCTGCTGCGCAAGCCTGCTGTTAAGCTCTTCCCTGAAAGAGTGCAGCATGCAGGCAACCCCGCTAAAACCTTTCATAAGATTCCAGATTTTCCTGGATAAATCGACCGTATTTTTTACTTATACGGGGATGTTACAGATAGCAGCAGAGTGTGGTATTTCCCGAACAACAGCCAAACGGGATATACGAAAAGCCATACAACTTAACTTATTGTAACACAAGGGAATTATCTATCAGAAAAAGCCAGGTGTACGCTCCACGGGGGGCTTAATGAACCCTGGCCCCAAACTGGCCCCTGAAGCAGGTCGGAAAGAGGGGACGGAGGAGTCTAAGTCTTAACGATTTATTACCATTTGTATTTCCCCGCCGGTTATCCTTTAACCACCCGCCGGTGAAAAAAATCACCCGCCTATGGATTTTTTTTCACCGGCGGGTGAATAAAATTTTCCGGCGGAGTAAATGTACGAGGTACCAGCAATAGGATAGAATTATGTGTGTTATCTATGTTGTCTATGTTACTGCCGTTTTTATACCTATGTTGCCGCCGGCTGAGAAGTCGTTAGCAACATCCCCTTGCACCCTATAAAAATCGGGTGTAGCCCTTTTTCGCACGGATATAACTATCTTTTTAGCGTTGAATGCAGGTTTTTCTTTAAATATAACTATCTTTAAAACCGGCAGGTACTCCGCAGGCCAACCGCTCTTTTTATCCGGTTAAAAAATAAAAGATGATGAAATACCTTTTCTTAGCATTCACCTTATGGATGTACCTCTTTGCAGGTGCACAGAATATATCCCCTTCCCTCTACTGGCATGGAAAGGAGAGAACCCTCCGCTACCAGCCCGATGGAGAGGAGTTTGTGATCACCAACGGAGATAAAAGATTTACCCGGGTCATCTACGGTATCAACACCGGTTTCCGTTTTGAGACCAGTGACTTCCCGGAGTTCGGGCTCTACATGCCCCGACTGGGTGGAAGTGTCTACTTAGCCATCGCCTCCCCTTCCGGAACCCGATGGGTCAAAGAGATGGAGTCTATCGAATCCCGCTTTAAATCGGGCCAGCGTACCTATATCATCCAGGATAAAAAGTATCTGGGAGAGGGTGTACTGACTGTGGATGCCGTAGCTTTGGCAGACGGTGACGGATTTGTGGTAAAGTATCAGGGCAAAGATATTCCGGCAGGAACAAAGATAGTATGGATATACGGAGGGGCTAATAACCAACGTTTTTCACGAGAAGGAGATCTAGGAGCCGATCCGGCAAATAGTTTCTTTATCCAACCCCAAAATTGCAAAGGGAATATTTATCAGATTGATAAGAATAGATTTACCCTGTTTTACGGGACCAACACCAGGGAAATGACGAATGAGGAACGATCCAGGGCTTTACAAATAACCGGTGTATTCCCCACAGGAACAACGATCCGGGAGGCAGACGGGAACCGGATCGATGATCTGCCCGGGCTATTAAACTCCGGAAAGACCGGACACCCGGTAATCATTGCCGAATATACAATGGAAAGCGAACCCTTCTATATGGAACTCCATAATCCTGCAAGCCGGCCAGGCTTTACAGACGACGAGCTGGCAGAAGCTTTCGGTAACGGGGTTGAGTTCAGGATAAAGATTGCCTCCAGGATGAAAATAAATACGTCTGATCCCTTTTTCAATACACTGGGAGGAGTCTTTGCAGGAGCAGAAGATGCGGTATGGGGAGATCCGGGCTACCTGCACGGGGCCATTGGCTGGCGCGTTCCGCTTACCGGTTGGCGGGCGGCTTACCTGGCCGATCTGCTGGGGATCCGGGAGAGAGCCCGAACACATTTTAACGGCTATATAGAGTCTCAGGTAACGGATGTGCCGGTAACTTTGCCTCACCTGCAGGATTCTGCTTTACACCTGGCCCGTTCGGCAAAGATATGGGGAACACCGATGTATAGTAACGGATATATCTGTCGTTCGCCCGGTAAAACGGATGCTATGCATCATTACGATATGAACCTGGTCTTTATCGATGAGTTGCTCTGGCACCTCCACTGGATAGGAGACCTGGAGTATGCCCGGGAGGTCTTCCCGGTGCTGCAACGCCACTTAGCCTGGGAGAAGAACACGTACGATCCCGACAACGACGGGCTGTACGATGCCTATTACTGTATCTGGGACTCGGACGCACTGCAATACAACGGAGGAAAGGTGACTCACTCTACCGCTTACAACTACCGCGCTAACCGGTTAACCGCCGAACTGGCGCGGAAAATCGGGGAAGATCCTCTCCCGTATGAGCAGGAGGCGGAGCGGATCCTTTCGGCCATTAACCGTGAACTGTGGGTGGAGGAGAAAGGGTGGTAGGCAGAATTCAAAGATAACATGGGGCACCGGATGCGTCACGAAGAGCCGGCTTTGTGGACCTTTTACCACGCTATTGATTCGGAGATCCATGATCCGTTCCAGGCCTATCAGGCCTCCCGCTATATTGATACCCGGATCGCCCATATCCCGGTAGTGGCCCGAAATTATGCAGATACGACCAACTATGTGGTGGCTACTACCAACTGGCAACCCTATATGTGGTCCATTAATAATGTTGCGTTTGCAGAGATCGCCCACACCGCTTTAGCTTACTGGCAATCGGGACGGCCGGAAGAGGCCTACCGGATGTACAAGGGGGCTATACTGGATGCTATGTACCTGGGTTCCGGTCCGGGTAATATCACCCAGGTCTCTTTTTACGATGCTGCCCGCGGAGAGACGTACCGCGACTTTGCCGACCCGGTAGCGATGGCGGTAAGAGCTATGGTACAGGGTATGTTCGGGATCCTTCCGGACCTGACTAACAACCGGTTGACACTACGCCCCGGGTTCCCGGCCGACTGGGAGTTCGCAGAGCTGGAAACACAAAATATCCGTTACAGTTACAGCCGGAAAGAGAATACGGAGCATTACCGGATCACACCTCTTTTCGTTAAAACAGATAACGAACTGATCCTGGAGGTAAATGCACGGTACGACCGGATACCGGATGTAGCGGTGAACGGAAAGAGCGTACGCTGCGAAATCCTTGGTAACCGGATCGGTCAACCGGCCATCAGCATCGAGGCCGGCCGGGCAGAGATGTATGATATCGTAATATCCTGGAAAGGAGAGCCTTTGACAAAAGAGAGTATTCCGGTAGCTGTTGCGAAGGGAGAAGAGCTGAAGCTCCGGTTCAAACAAACTCCTTTAGCAATAAAAGATCCGCAAGGTGTTTTGTCCCACTCCTCCCTAACAGAAAGCTGTTTAACAGGAAAGGTTACCGGAACAGAAGGATACCGGACTCTTTTTGTGGAAACCAGGCGGGGTGACTTTACATACTGGAGGCCGGTAGATATCCATGTGAAAAGTCCTGTGGAGATCAGGAATGATCCGGAAGCTGAAAAACTGGAATTTACACTGACCAATAACAAGAACAGTGTATTGCAGGGACGCCTGTACCTCAACGGTATGGATACACAAAAGGATATCAGGCTACTGCCCGGAAGCAGCTAGGATTTCAGTTTCGATAACCGAATGGCAAGCTTAGGTACCAATCAGATAGTGATCAGGAACGATGCCGGATCTGTTGAATTGGAAACGATCAACTGGAATATTCCCAACCCACAGGAAACCACCTACAGAACCGTATCTATGGATAAAGTATTCAACGATAAGGTCACTCATATTTTTGAATATGGTAAATACCTCTCTCCCCGGTGGCCATATACGACGTTGCAGGTCCCTACTCAGGGCATGGGACAGTGGTGCCACCCTACCGACCTCTCCCTGATCGACGATTCGGGCTTACGGGCAGTCGCTGCACAGAACAAGGATCTTTTCAGATTGCCCCAGGGTATTCCTTTCCTTACGCCGGGAGAGAAAGAGAAGAACAATATTCTCTTTATCACCTTATGGGATAATTATCCCTCTTCGGCTACTGTTCCCTTAGCGGGAAAAGCTTCCAAAGCCTATCTGTTTGTGGCTGCTTCGACTTACCACATACAGGCGCATCTTCTTAATGGTACGATCGTGATCCATTATAAGGATGGCTCCCAGGATAAATTAGAACTGATACTGCCCGATAACCTGCTACCCCTTGACCAGGATATTTTTATAGACGATTGGGCTTTCCGGTCGGGCCAGCCCCACCCCTGGCGCATCAGGCTGCAAAACGGAAGCGTTAGTACATACCATGCCGGTGAACTGAATAAACGGATGTCCAACGATCCGATCTACATTGAAGGTGGAATGGTTACCTTGCTGGATCTTCCGCTTGACCGGGAAAAAGAGCTGGAATCGCTTACGCTGGAAACCATCGCTAATGAGGTTATTATCGTGCTGATGGGGGTTACTTTGATGGAATGTAATTTCACATCTCCCTGAAAGCCTCCCTGATGATGTTTATACAGGTATCCATCTGTTCGACTGTATAGTTAGAAGAGATCGATAATCGCAACCGGGTTCGCTTACCCGATACGGCAGGATAGGTAACCACTCCCGTATAAAGCTCTCTATCATAAATATACCGGCTGATTTTCCTTAAACGACGGTCATTCCCTACTATAACAGGAATTACCTGCGATGCAGTAGCTCCCGTATCCAAACCTGCTTCCCGGAGTCGTATCTGCATATAACAGGTATTCTCCCATAACTTTGCCAGATTTGATCTATCTTTTTCATGCAACTCTATCACTTTTAGTATCCCTGCCGCAGTATGGGGAGCCATAGCACAGGAGAACACATACGAACGGGCATACATACGCAGATAGGCCATCAGTTTTTCATCATCTACAGCAAATCCACCTTATAGCTCCGAAAGATTTGCTGAATGTTCCTATACTGATATCGATCTTATCTTCCAAGCCGAAGTATTCGGCTACTCCCCTGCCGTTCTTTCCAAAGATCAGCGTAGAGTGAGCTTCGTCCAACAGAATCTTTGCTCCATATTTTTGCATACCGCTATGATCTCCGGTAGATTTACCAGATCGCCATCCATACTGTAAACTCCTTCTAAACAAACCATCACCCGTTTATCGGTAAGACCTGTAAGTATCCGTTCCAGATGTTCCGCATTATTATGGCTGAACACCTTTATATCGGCTCCTGAAAGACGCACCCCATCGTAAATAGATGCATGTGAGAATATATCCAATACTGCTACATCTCCCGGCTTAAGCAAACAGGAAAGTACACCCAGGTTGGCTCCATAGCCCGTTGGAAAGAGTAAAGCCGCCTCCTTGCCTTTAAAACGGGCCATCCTGTCCTCCAATTGTTTGGATAGATCATAATATCCACTGAGTAACGGGGCCGAAACAGCCCCTGTTCCATATTCGGCTACTCTCCTTTGTACCTCAGTTATTACTTCCGGATGACAAGAATGTCCCAGATAGTTATAGGAACAAAAATTCAGAAAACGTCTCTCCTTTCCCTGGTATCTGTCATATACTTTAAATTCCGTTCCCGGAACCGAGGAGACCGGATTTCCATATACCATATATCCCTTTTTACAGGCATCCTGCAGAAAAGCAGAAAAATAGTCTGTCACTTCAAAGAGATCTTTACCCCAATAGTTGACAAAATCTGCCTGTGTATAGTCGTCACAGTTAATACTGTGAATATCACAATTTATATCCAAAGCCATTTTTATTTTATTTCCGGTCACAATTATTTTATTTTTAAAAAGGAATATCTACAAAAGCCAGACGAAACAAAGAGTGGTAATCCGAATATATAGTATTGCAGGCTGCCGAGAGTTCTACAGGTGTAAAACCGGAAAAACGTCTTACCTCTTTTATCAGGTGAGATTTATCATAATATCCACATTCACAAGCCAACTGAGAAAGTGATAACTCCGTATGCACCTGCAAAAAACGATGCAATTTCTGAAAACGTACAATCCGGAGAAAGTCTTTGGGATTTACTCCCACTCCTTCCATAAAAACACGCTTAAACTGCTTATATCCCAGACAAGCTGTATCAGCCAACCGATTTACATCCGTCTCCCCATTTCCAATAGCATGTAATACAGTACGAAGCCTTTTGTCGGATGTCTCTTTATACCGGTATAAACGACGCACTAGAAACTCTTCTATCCGTACCACACATTTTAAATCATCTGCCTCTTCATTCACCCATCCTTCCAACTTATAAAGTTCCGGGTCATAAAAATTATCCGGCGCTACACTCTTCTCTCTTAGTTTATGGAGAGGCGTATTAAAAAACGCCTGGGCCCCGACAGGTTAAAACACAACACAGATAAAGTTTATGGTGCCGGAAAAAGTAAGATCCGTATATCCTGTATTTATACCTGAGAGATAAGAAAGAGGTAAATACTCTTTTTCCAAAGAGGAATATATACGAT
>JAJPZL010000209.1 GCA_021204375.1 Bacteroides sp. | reverse complement strand
CTATCAAACAACCTGAAAATATGCTTATATTACTCTCCTGTGCCAAAACCATGCATCCTGCCAGCCGGGTTGCGGTTCCTTTTACATCCGAACCTCTTTTCCGGAAGGAGGCTTCTGCCATTGCGCTTGAACTCTCCTCCTTTACCATAGAGCAATTAGAGGAAGAGCTGCGGGTTAATCCAAAGATCGCACTCGAAAACTTCAGGCGTTTCCAGGCGTTTCACTCACCCGATACACCTGCACTTCCCGCCCTTTTAGCTTATACCGGAATTGTTTTTAAACGACTTAATCCCGACAGCTTTTCCGCAGCCGATTTTGAATATGCACAGGAACACCTGCGGCTTACCTCTTTTTGTTACGGTCTGCTACGCCCGTTGGATCGTATCAAGCCCTATCGGCTGGAAGGAGATGTGATCCTGCCGCAAAATAACGGAATGACAATGTATAATTACTGGAAAAGTAAACTGACGGAGATCTTTATTGAAGAGATACAGAAGGCCGGAGGTATCCTGATGAATCTGGCCAGCCAGGAGATGAAACTTCTCTTTGAGTGGAAAGAAGTAGAGCGACAGGTACGGGTTATTACCCTTGAGTTTTATACCTGGAAGAATAATAAACTTAAAATCATTGTTATTTATACCAAGATGGCCCGGGGAGAGATGGCCAAACTGATCCTCAGGAACCGGATAGAAGATCCCGAACAAGTGAAACAGTTCGACTGGGAAGGATGTACGTTCGATCCCGTACGTTCCCGGGGAGATAACTGGGTTTTTACTTTAGGCACTGCCCTTTAAGATCCTTTTTCAGAAACTTTGCATATCACAAAGCTTCTTATAATATCCATCTAAGGCCAGTAGTTCTTCGTGTTTACCCCGCTCTACAATACGCCCTTCGTGAAGGACACAAATTTCATCCGCATTCCGGATAGTAGAAAGGCGGTGAGCAATGGCGATGGTGGTACGGTTCCTCATCAGTTTCTCCAGGGCATCCTGTACCATGCGTTCCGATTCCGTGTCTAATGCCGAAGTTGCCTCGTCCAGGATCAGTATCGGGGGATTTTTTAAAATAGCCCGGGCAATACTGATACGTTGCCGCTGACCACCCGAAAGTTTGCCTCCCCGGTCACCTACCGTCGATTCATACCCATTTTCAGTAGCCATAATAAACTCATGTGCATTTGCGATCTTTGCGGCCTCTACTACCTGCTCCATCGTTGCATTTTCCACCCCGAAGGTAATGTTATTAAAGAACGTATCGTTGAAGAGGATCGCTTCCTGGTTTACATTCCCCATAATAGAACGCAGATCTTTCAGGGTCGTATCCTTTACATTTACTCCATCTATCAGGATCTCACCCTCTACCGTATCATAAAAGCGCGGTAACAAATCTACTAATGTTGATTTCCCCGATCCCGATTGTCCTACCAGTGCTACTGTATGTCCTTTCGGAATAGTCAGGTTTATATTCCGGAGTACCCACTTGTTATCATACTTAAAAGATACATTCCGGTATTCGATCTCTCTCTCCAGGGGTCTTACCGGAACCGGATTTTCCGGGTTAGACAGCTTATTTTCAGCATAGAGTATCTTATCAATTCTCTCTACCGAAGCTAGCCCTTTCTGTACGGAATAGAGGGCTTTCGAAAAATCTTTGGCCGGCTGTATAATGCTGTAAAAAATGACCATATAATAAATAAAATACTTCGCATCAATGATGCCGGTACCATTTAGGATCAGGTTACCTCCGAACCATAAGACAATAGCAATGGTAAAAGTACCAAGGAATTCACTCATCGGATGAGCCAGTTGCTGACGGGTAGATACCCGGAAGATCGTTTTCCGGTACTTATCATTCGAATCATAAAAACGCCTGTCCATCTTCTTTTCCGCATTAAAAGCCTTGATGATCCGTAATTCTCCCAGGGTCTCTTCCAGTTGTGACATCAGTTCGCTCCACTCTTCCTGAGCTACCAGCGAACGTCTCTTTAATTTTTTACCTACCGTACCCATAACCCATCCCATAACAGGAAGTAAAATCAGGGCAAAAAGAGTCAGTTGCCAGCTGATGGTCAACATAGCACCCAGGTAAAAGAAAATAAGGATAGGATTTTTAAACATCATCTCCAGTGAACTCATGATTGAGTTCTCTACCTCATTCACATCTCCACTCATCCGGGCAATAATATCCCCTTTTCGCTCTTCGGAAAAGAATCCCAACGGAAGGCTCAATATTTTATTGTACATGGAAGTGCGCAGGTCGCGTACCACACCCGTGCGAACCGGGATCAGGTAGTAAGCAGCCAGGTAATAAGAGAGAGTTTTCAGTAGGGTCGTTATGGTAAGGAAAGCCCCCAGTATCAGCAATGTATTGCTGGCTCCTACCTGTTCTATCGCTTCCGGAATATAGTAATAAACATTGTTCTTGACCTTTTCGAAAAAAGAAATAGTGCTGTCGTTCCATGGGATCAGCTGGTAAGTCGTACTACTATTGGTCTGGAAAATAATTTCAAGGATCGGTACGATTGAAAAGAAAGAGACCAGGTTGAGTAGGGCCGATAAGATATTAAAAATAACATTCAGTACCACAT
>JAJPZL010000415.1 GCA_021204375.1 Bacteroides sp. | reverse complement strand
AAAAAGAAGGCTGAACTTACCATTCAGCCTTTTCTTTTTTAATTAATTTTTTCTTCGGAAATTTCTTTTCTTATTCCGGTCTCCCATCTTTCTGACCCGGGATAAATATTCCGGACCTTCACCGACTTCAACCGGAAGATCTATTTTATAGATATCCTTCTCCAGAAAATTTTCTATAACCTCAAATTTATTCTGATCTTTTTCATTGACAAAGGTAATAGCTACTCCATCGTTATTGGCGCGAGCGGTGCGCTCAATACGGTGTACGTAATCTTCACTATTTCCCGGTACATCGTAATTGATCACAAGACGGATATCGTCGATATCAATGCCCCTGGAAACAATATCGGTAGCGACGAGTATATTTATGTGGCCGTTTTTAAATTTCAACATGATGTTTTCCTGTTCGGATTGATCCAGGTCAGAATGCATCTCTCCCACATTTAGTTCCATCCTTTTCAGGATACGGGTCACCTCTTTTACTTTAATCTTGGAAGAGGAGAAGATGATCACCTTTTCGAGTACTTCGTCTTTAAAAAGGGCCTGTACTATTTCTGGCTTTTGCTTCTCATAGTAAATGTAGGCAGCCTGCAGAATTTTCTCCGCCGGCTTGGAAACTGCCAGTTTCACTTCTACCGGATCTTTCAGTATCTTGTTGGCCAACTGTTGTATTTTCTCCGGCATAGTAGCAGAGAACATAATCGTTTGCCGGCTTTCGGGAAGATGTTTAACGATCTGCATAATGTCTTCCAGGAATCCCATATCCAGCATACGGTCTGCTTCGTCAAGAATAAAGAAAGATACTTTAGAGAAATCCACATACCCCAGATTGAGGTGACTGATCAAACGACCGGGAGTAGCAATTACCACATCTGCTCCCAGGTTAAGCCTTTTTTTCTGCTGCTCAAAAAGAACTCCGTCATTTCCTCCGTATACCGCTACACTGGATACCGTCATAAAGTAGGAAAAACCCTCCATTTGCTGGTCAATCTGCTTAGCCAGCTCCCGGGTAGGAGCCATTACTATGCAATTGATAGAATCCTGAGGATATCCTCCTTTACTTAACTGATTGATCACCGGGAGGAGATAAGCAGCTGTTTTACCTGTTCCTGTCTGTGCTACTGCAATCAGATCGTTCCCATTTAATATAACAGGGATGGTTTTTTCCTGAACGGGCGTACACTCTTCAAACCTCATCGCATCCAATGTATCAAGAAGATTATCTTCTAAATTTAATTCCGAAAACTTCATGCTCTATATTATATATCAAATTGTGGAAGGTGTCTGGCCGACGCTCTGTTAAAGTTTTCCCTGTTCTTCCAGATAGGAATCTTTAAATCCCAGGAAATACAATACCCCATCCAGTCCGATCGTATTAATAGACTGTTTGGCATTTGCAACAACTTTTGGTTTGGCATGAAAAGCAATCCCCAACCAAGCAATTCCTAACATAGGAAGGTCATTCGCACCATCTCCTACGGCAATTGTCTGGGCAATGTCTACTTTTTCTACCTGTGCGATCAGGCGCAGGAGTTCTGCCTTGCGTTTACTATCCACTATATCTCCGACATAATTTCCGGTAAGCTTACCATCCACAATTTCCAGTTCATTGGCATAGACATAGTCAATACCATATTTATCTTTTAAATAATTCCCAAAGTAAGTAAATCCTCCGTAAAGTATAGCTATTTTATAGCCATATTTTTCAATACGAACATAAGACGGCCTACTCCTTCGGTAATGGGAAGATTTTCCGCTATCTCCTTCATCACCGAAACGTCCAGTCCCTTTAGCAGAGCTACCAGTTGTCTGAAACTTTCCGAGAAATCTATTTCTCCCCGCATAGCACTTTCGGTAATGGCTTTTACCTGGTCTCCGACTCCTACCCGAATAGCCAGTTCATCGATAACTTCCGTTTCGATCAGGGTAGAATCCATATCAAAATAGATCAGGCGACGCATCCGGCGGTACATATTATCCTGCTGGAGGGAAAAATCCATGGAAAGCTGGTTGGAGAGCTTCAACAGTTCTGCCTGCATGGCTATTCTGTCTTTGGGAGTACCCCTTACGGAGAACTCAATACAGGCACGTATATTCGATTTCTGTTCGTCCAGAGGGATACGGCCGGTAAGACATTTGATCGCATCAATATTCATGCCTTGTTCAGCCAGGATACGGGTAACAGCTGCTATCTGTAAAGCAGATAACTTCCTCCCTAACAGGGTAAGTATATAGCGATTTTTTCCCTGCATATTGACCCACTCTTCGTACTCTTCTTTACTGATTAGATAAAATCGAATGGTTATACCCAATAAAGATGCATTAAAAAGCAGATCTTTCATTATATATCCGGTATTTTTCTCTTCCGTACTGACAAGAATACTCAGGGAAGGGGTATTATGAATATCTGCCTGGCCTATATCCAGGATCGTTACGTCGTATTGAGAAAGTATTTCGGTGACAGAGGCTGTTAATCCCGACCGGTCTTCACCGGTAATACGAATTAGAATTAATTCGGTATCTGAATTCTCCATTATTGATTGTTTTACGGTGCAAAAATAATGAATATTTAGTGATTTTATGCTAAAT
>JAJPZL010000175.1 GCA_021204375.1 Bacteroides sp. | reverse complement strand
GTGGGAGAATGGGAGATATTTTTCATTTTTAATCTATATGAAAGAAGTAGAGTGGCAGGTCTATAGGATGAGGATCAGTATGGTAAATATCCCTATCCGGATCATACGATAAAGAACAATATGCCGGGATATATTTCCATTGGAAAACTCATAAAACCTACGGAGAATAAACAACAATGTATCTATTTCAACCTGAACATTCGAACTGTATCTGTAACCGGATATCCTATAACGATCTTTATAATAAAGAAAACAACCTCGTATTTGATAACTTTTGTGGTATTCGGTGGTAAATTCTGAAAAAAAGGATTAATAAAAACAACCGTTACTTCTTTGTTAAAACTCCTTCCATCCCATTTTAATTCTTTATCTTTGTAGCTTTTAATGAGAGAGAGTTAAGAGTAAAAAGAAGATGATTTCAGTTGAGAGACTCAAGGTAGAATTCAATGCTACCCCACTTTTTGAAGATGTATCCTACGTTATAAATAAAAAAGACCGTATTGCGCTGGTCGGTAAGAACGGTGCCGGTAAATCTACCATGCTCAAAATACTGGCCGGTATGCAGATGCCGACTGATGGAGTGGTCAGTGCTCCCCGCGATGTGACCATTGGTTATCTGCCGCAGGTGATGATACTGAGCGATGTACGGACAGTCATGGAAGAGGCCGAACTGGCTTTTGAACATATTTTCGAGCTGCAACAAGGGCTAGAAACGATGAAAAAAGAGCTGGAAGAGCGTACCGACTACGACTCGGAAAGTTACCATAAACTGATTGACCGCTTTACGCAGGAGAATGAACGCTTCCTGATGATGGGAGGAACCAATTTCCAGGCCAAGATTGAACGCACTCTGATGGGGCTTGGTTTTAGCCGGGGAGATTTTAACCGGTCTACCTCTGAATTCAGTGGTGGCTGGCGGATGCGGATTGAACTTGCCAAACTGTTGCTTCGCCGTCCGGATATATTGTTACTGGATGAACCTACTAACCACCTCGATATTGAGAGTATCCAGTGGTTAGAGAATTTCCTCTCTACCCGTGCCAATGCGGTGGTTCTGGTATCTCACGACCGGGCTTTCCTGGATAATGTCACCACCCGTACCATAGAGATCAGTTGCGGGAGAACCTACGATTATAAGGTACCCTATTCCCGGTTCGTGGAACTTCGGAAAGAACGGAGGGAACAACAGACACGGGCCTACGAGAATCAGCAGAAACAGATACAGGATACGGAAGATTTTATTGAACGTTTCCGCTATAAGGCGACCAAAGCGGTGCAGGTACAGAGCCGCATCAAACAACTGGAGAAGATTGACCGGATTGAGATCGATGAGGAGGATAACAGCTCTTTACGACTGAAGTTCCCGCCTGCCTCCCGCTCCGGCAACTATTCGGTGATCTGTGAGGATGTCGCCAAATCCTACGGTGACCACCTGGTCTTCGGAAATGTGGATCTCACTATTAACCGGGGAGAAAAAGTAGCATTTGTCGGAAAGAACGGAGAAGGTAAATCTACCCTGGTGAAATGTATTTTGGGAGAAATTGGTTTTGAGGGAAAACTAACCATCGGGCACAATGTGCAGATCGGCTATTTTGCCCAGAATCGGGCGCAGTTGCTGGATGAGAACCGCACTGTTTTTGATACGATCGATTATGTTGCCAAGGGCGATATCCGTACCAAAATACGGGATATACTGGGGGCCTTTATGTTTGGAGGAGAGGCTTCGGATAAAAAAGTAAAGGTACTCTCCGGCGGAGAGCGTAGCCGCCTGGCTATGATCAAATTGTTGCTGGAACCGGTTAATCTGCTGATCCTGGATGAGCCTACCAACCACCTTGATATGCGTTCCAAGGATGTATTGAAAGATGCGATCCGTGAGTTTGACGGTACGGTTATTGTGGTTTCGCATGACCGTGAGTTCCTGGACGGACTGGTATCCAAAGTATATGAGTTTGGGAGTGGTAAAGTGAAAGAGCATCTGGGAGGAATTTACGATTTTCTGCAAAAGAAGAAGATGGAATCGCTGGCAGAGTTGCAGAGTGCTGCTCCGTCGCTTTCGGCTTCGCCTACCACCCTATCCGTTAAAAAGGAGAATCCCGCAGAGAATAAACTCTCTTATGAAGCGTTGAAAGAGCAGAATAAGCAGATCAGAAAGCTGGAGAAACAGGTAACAGCCTGTGAAAAACAGATCGAAGAGCTGGAAGAGAGAATTGCGGGTATGGAGGCGGAAATAGCTACTCCCGAAGGAGCGGCCGATCTCTCTTTGTACGAAAAGCACCAGGCTTTGAAAAAAGAGCTCGACCAGGTGGTCGAGGAGTGGGAGAGTGTCTCGCTCGAACTGGAAGAATTATCACTGAACAATTAATGAACAATGTTATGAAACTAAAATATTACTTACCACTTATAGCACTATCTTTTATGGGAACAGGATGTACTACCAATAACGGGGGCGCAAAGCGCTCCGGCATTGATCTGGCTAACCTGGATACTACGGTGGCTCCCGGTACGGATTTTTATCAGTACGCCTGCGGAGGCTGGATGAAGAACCATCCGCTTACTGCCGAATATGCCCGGTTTGGCTCGTTCGACTATCTGCGTGAGAACAACCGCGAGCAGTTAAAAGAACTCATTGAAGGGCTGGCTGCCCATAGCCATGAACCCGGTTCGGTGGCCCAGAAGATCGGTGATCTCTACAACATCGCTATGGACAGCGTAAAGCTGAACGCCGAAGGAGTCGCTCCTATCCGGAAAGACCTGGAGAGGATCTCTGCCATCCAAAGTAAACAGGAGCTCTATCCGTTGTTTGCTGAAATGACCCGCAACGGTCTTTCTCCCTATTTTATGCTCTATGTAGGAGCCGACGAAATAAATAGTTCCATGAACCTGGTACAGACCTATCAGCGTGGATTGGGTATGGGGGAACGGGACTATTATCTGGAAGAGGATGAGAATACCCGCAACATCCGGAAGAAATACAAAGAACATATCGTAAAAATGTTCTCCCTGACCGGTTTTACAGAGCAAGAGGCCACTCAATCTATGAAGGCAGTAATGACGATCGAGACCCGCCTCGCAAAGGCCTCTTTCTCCAATGTAGAACTGCGGGACCCGTATGCCAACTATAATAAGCTGACCCTGGAAGAGGTGAAAAAGGAGATCTCTGCGTTTGACTGGGACGCCTATCTGGCCGGATTCGGTTTAAGGGATATCACCGAAATAAATATCAGCCAGTTGCCTTTTGTAAAAGAAGTTGCCGTCCTTATGGAGACGGTATCACTTGAAGAGCAGATCGCCTACTTCCGGTGGAAGCTGATAGATAGTGCCGCTACCTACCTAAGTGATGAACTCTACGCACAGAATTTCGATTTCTACGGCAAAACCATGTCTGGTAAAGAGGAGATGCAGCCCCGCTGGAAACGGGCGGTTGCCCATGTAGACGGTTCGTTTGGTGAAGCGGTAGGGCAGATGTACACCGAGAAGTACTTTCCACCGGCTGCCAAAGAGCGTATGCTGGCCTTAGTGAAGAACCTACAGATCGCTTTGGGAGAGCGTATAGAGGCGTTGGAGTGGATGGGTGCCGAGACCAAGGAGAAAGCGCTGGAGAAGCTGGCTACTTTCCATGTCAAGATCGGCTATCCGGATAAATGGAGAGATTACAGCGGGCTGGAAATTAAGGACGACTCTTACTGGGAGAATGAAAAACGTTCCAGCCGCTTTGAATATGACTATATGCCTAGTAAAGCCGGAAAACCGGTCGACCGGGATGAATGGTTCATGACCCCGCAGACCGTGAATGCTTACTACAACCCTACTACCAACGAGATCTGTTTCCCGGCCGGTATCCTGCAATATCCTTTCTTTGATATGCAGGCGGACGATGCGTTCAATTACAGAGCCATCGGGGTGGTGATCGGCCATGAAATGACCCATGGATTTGATGACCAGGGCAGACAGTACGATAAAGAGGGAAACCTGAAGGATTGGTGGACGGAAGAAGATGCCCGTAACTTTGATGCCCGTGCACAGGTAATGGTAGACTTCTTTGATCACATCGAGGTGGCTCCCGGTGTACAGGCCAACGGTAAGTTCACGCTGGGAGAAAATATTGCCGATTACGGTGGTTTGAAAGTCTCTTTCCAGGCTTATAAAAATGCGACGGCCAAAGCTCCGTTGAAACCTGTAGAGGGCTTTACGGCCGATCAGCGTTTCTTCCTGGCCTATGCCAATCTCTGGGCCTGCAACATCCGTTCGGAAGAGATACTCCGTTTGACTAAGATTGATCCTCACTCGCTCTCTAAATGGCGTGTGAACGGAGCACTGCCGCATATCGAAGTGTGGTATGATTCTTTTGGAATTACACCGGACGATCCTATATATGTTCCGACCGCTGAGCGGGTATCTATCTGGTAGTACTTTTTTCTAATTTATTTATAAGAGAAATGAACATTATTTTTTAACTTTGCGCATCAATTACTTAATTCACAAATAAATGTCTGGAACAAAGAGAATAAAAACCGCTCTTGTATCGGGTTACCATAAAGAAGGGGTGGATGAAATTATCACAAAACTTCATGAAGAGGGAGTGGAATTCCTCTCTACGGGAGGTACCCGTCAGTTTATTGAATCGCTGGGATATCCCTGTAAAGCGGTAGAAGACCTTACCTCTTATCCTTCTATTCTGGGTGGAAGAGTAAAGACGTTGCATCCGAAAGTGTTCGGGGGTATCCTGTGCCGCAGAGGCCTGGAGCAGGATATGCAACAGATTGAAAAATATGAAATTCCCGAGATCGACCTGGTGATCGTGGATCTGTATCCTTTTGAAGCCACTGTCGCTTCGGGGGCGGATGATGCGGCTATCATTGAAAAGATCGATATCGGCGGTATCTCTTTGATACGGGCTGCTGCCAAGAACTACAACGATGTAGTGATCGTGGCTTCACAAATGCAGTACAAACCCCTTTTCGATATGCTGGTTGAACACGGTACCACTACTTCACTGGAAGAGCGCCGCTGGTTTGCCAAAGAGGCCTTTGCTGTCTCTTCTCATTACGATTCAGCCATCTTCAACTATTTTGACGGGGAAGAAGGGTCAGCGTTCCGCTTTTCGGCCAACGATGCCAAAACCCTTCGTTACGGAGAGAACACGCACCAGAAAGGTCTCTTCTATGGGAACCTGGATGCGGTTTTTGACCAGATCCACGGAAAAGAGATCTCTTACAACAACCTGTTGGATATCAATGCGGCTGTCGAGCTGATCGATGAGTTCGAAGATATTACATTTGCGATCCTGAAACATAATAATGCGTGTGGGCTGGCTTCCCGTCCTACGGTATTGGAAGCATGGAACGATGCCCTGGCTGCCGATCCGGTATCTGCTTTCGGGGGTGTGCTCATTACCAACACGGTAATTGACAAAGCAGCTGCCGAAGAGATCGATAAGATATTCTTTGAAGTGATCATTGCTCCGGACTATGATGTGGATGCTCTGGAGATACTGGGCCAGAAAAAGAACCGCATTATCCTGGTTCGTAAAGAGGCTTCTCTGCCTAAAAAACAGGTTCGCTCCCTGCTCAATGGAGTGTTGGTACAGGAGAGAGACCTGAAGACCGAAACAGAGGCCGACCTGAAAACAGCTACTGAGAAAGAGCCGACCCCGCAGGAGGTAGAAGATATGTTGTTTGCCAACAAGATCGTAAAGAACAGTAAATCGAACGCTATTGTGCTGGCCAAAGGAAAGCAGCTGATCGCCAGTGGAGTGGGACAAACTTCTCGTATAGATGCCCTGAAGCAGGCTATCGAGAAGGCTAAATCCTTTAACTTTGACCTGCAGGGTTCCGTCATGGCATCCGATGCCTTCTTCCCCTTCCCCGATTGTGTGGAGATTGCCGGGAACGAAGGAATTACAGCAGTGATCCAACCGGGAGGTTCTGTCAGGGATCAACTGACGGTAGACTATTGCAACGAACATGGAATGTCGATGGTAATGACCGGTTTCCGTCATTTCAAACATTAACCAAACAGGACAAAGGGCAGGGAGGCTCTTTGCTTTTTACATAAAAACAGAAACAAACAATATGGGATTATTCTCTTTTACACAAGAAATTGCGATAGACCTGGGAACCGCCAATACCATCATCATCACCAATGGAAAAATTGTGGTGGATGAACCTTCGGTAGTGGCACTCGACAGGCACACCGACAAAATGATCGCGGTCGGTGAGAAAGCAAAGCTGATGCATGAAAAGACCCACGAAAATATACGTACTATCCGTCCGCTGCGTGACGGAGTGATCGCCGACTTCTACGCCTGTGAACAGATGATGAGAGGATTGATCAAGATGGTCAATACCCGCAATCACCTTTTCTCACCCTCTCTCCGGATGGTGATCGGTGTCCCTTCCGGCAGTACGGAAGTAGAACTTCGTGCGGTGCGCGACTCTGCCGAGCATGCCGGAGGAAGAGACGTTTACCTGATCTTCGAACCGATGGCTGCTGCCATTGGGATTGGTATTGACGTAGAGGCGCCCGAAGGAAATATGATCGTGGATATAGGTGGGGGATCTACCGAAATTGCCGTGATTTCTTTAGGAGGGATCGTTTCCAACAACTCGATCCGTATTGCAGGAGATGATCTGACAGCCGATATTCAGGAGTACATGAGCCGTCAGCACAATGTGAAAGTGAGTGAGCGTATGGCTGAGCGTATCAAGATCCATGTAGGTGCCGCTCTTACCGAACTGGGCGAGGATGGTCCCGAAGACTACATTGTACATGGTCCGAACCGTATTACTGCTTTACCGATGGAGGTGCCTGTATGCTATCAGGAGGTAGCTCACTGCCTGGAAAAATCGATCGCCAAGATTGAAACGGCTATCCTGAGTGCACTGGAATGTACTCCGCCTGAACTCTATGCGGATATTGTACACAACGGTATCTATCTCGCCGGTGGTGGTGCGCTGTTGCGTGGTCTGGATAAACGTCTTATCGATAAGATCAATATTCCTTTCCACATTGCAGAAGATCCGTTGCATGCTGTGGCTAAAGGTACGGGAGTAGCCCTAAAGAATGTAGATCGTTTCTCATTCTTAATGAGATAAAAAAAAGATAGTATTGGAGTAGTGGAAAATGAACCGGATCTTACAGAAGTACCGGTTCGTTTTTCATTATTTGTCATTTATAGGAGTATATGCGGAATTTAATCAACTTCCTGATCAGGTATAATCACTGGTTCCTCTTTATTTTACTGGAGGTTATCTGTTTTGTGTTGTTATTACGTTTTAACCATTACCAGAAAAGTGCCTGGTTCACCTCCAGCAACTACGTGGCCGGTAAGGTGTATGATGTTTCGGGAAGTATTACTTCCTATTTTCATTTAAATGGAGTGAACGAAGAGTTACTGGACCGGAATATGCTCCTGGAGTCACGCATCAGCGAACTGGAGCGGACGTTGCTGGATATAGGAAATGATTCTGCTGCTATCCTTAGCCTGCAGGAGGCTCATTCGGGTGACTATGACCTTTTCAAGGCACGCGTTATTAAGAATAGTATCTTCAACAGCAATAACTATATTACACTGGATAAAGGGAGTACGGATGGGATCCGTCCCGAAATGGGAGTCGTTAACGGAAGTGGAGTGGTAGGGATTGTCTATATGACCTCCTCTCACTATTCGGTGGTGATCTCGGTACTGAACAGTAAGTCCAATATCAGTTGTAAGATCAAAGGAAGCGACTATTTCGGATATCTTCAGTGGGAACAGGGAGATCCCCGGTATGTCTACCTGCGCGACCTGCTGCGTCACTCTAAATTTAACCGGGGGGATACGGTGGTGACCAGTGGATATTCTACGGTCTTTCCGGAAGGGGTTATGGTAGGTGTGGTGGATGGTATGACCGATTCCAACGATGGACTCTCCTATCTGCTCCGGGTGAAGCTGGCTGCCGACTTCGGAAAGCTGAGTGATGTACGTGTTATATCCCGTCACGGACAGGAGGAACAGAGAGTGTTGGAGAATAGAGCTGAAAAACAATGATCGTTGTCTATATAAACAGAATATGCTGGTTGATCGGATTGGTGCTGTTACAGGTACTGGTACTTAATAATGTGAGTCTCGGAGGGCTGGCAACCCCTTTCCTCTATATCTACTTTATCCTGAAGTTCAGTACCCATACTTCACGCAATGAATTGATGTTGTGGGCCTTTCTGATCGGGTTATTGGTAGATGTATTTTCCGATACCCCCGGTATGAATGCGGCTGCCACCGTATTTGCTGCTTTCTCCTGTCCGCTGTTCCTGCGGTTTTTTTCTCCCCGCGATAACCTGGAGGATTTTACTTCCTCTATCCAGTCGCTGGGTTTTACCCCTTTCCTGAAATATGCAGGAGTGATCGTTCTGCTGCACCATACGATGTTGTTCATCGTAGAGTCGTTCTCTTTTTACGCACTACATTTGCTCTTGTTAAGGATCGTTACCAGTACCCTACTGACCCTGCTTTGTATACTGGCGCTGGAAGGTATAAGGAAGAGATAACGTATGGCGAAGAATTACAACCTGGAAAAGCGGAAGTATGTCATTGGCGGCGTTACTATCGTCATTGTGCTTATCTATGTCCTGCGGCTTTTTGATCTGCAGATCATGACCGAACAGTATAAAAAGAATGCCGACAGCAATGCTTTCCTGCATAAAACACTCTTCCCGGCCCGCGGGAATATGTACGACCGTACCGGAAAACTACTGGTGTTCAACCAGCCTGCCTACGATATAACCATGGTACCCCGCGAAGTGGTCAATCTCGATACAATGGACCTGTGCCATACCCTTCATATAAGCAAAGAGTACTTTCTCAAACGGATAGAAGATATGCGGGACCGGCGGCAGAACCCCGGGTACTCCCGTTATACCCACCAGACATTTATGACCCAGCTATCTGCCGAAGAGATTGGTGTATTCCAGGAGAAGCTTTTTAAGTTCTCCGGTTTCTACCTCCAGCGCCGTACTATCCGCCAGTATTCCTATAACGCTGCCTGTCATGCGCTGGGAGATATCGGAGAGGTATCCAAAAGGGAGATTGAGAACGATGACTATTACCGACGGGGAGACTATATCGGAAAGCAGGGTATAGAACGCTCTTACGAACAGCATCTGTGTGGAGAGAAGGGAGTAGAGATCTTACTCAGGGATGCTCACGGACGTATACAGGGAAGTTATATGGACGGGGCGTTCGACCGGAAACCTGTTCCAGGAAAGAATTTAAGGTTAAGCCTGGATATTGAGCTACAAATGTTGGGTGAAGAGCTGCTGGCCGGAAAGTTAGGCAGTATCGTGGCTATAGAACCGGAGACCGGAGAGATACTCTGTATGGTCTCTTCGCCCAATTTTGATCCCAAAATGATGGTAGGCCGGCAACGCGGTAATAATCATACGATGCTGGCCCGGGACCCGATGAAACCGCTGCTGAACCGGGCTGTGATCGGTGCTTACCCGCCGGGCTCTACTTTTAAACCGGCCCAGGGGTTGATCTTCCTTCAGGAAGGTATTGTGGATGAACATACCAACTATCCCTGTTCTCACGGATTTGTTTATGCGGGATTACGGGTAGGATGCCACCCTCACGGGTCCCCTTTACCTTTAGTACCTGCGCTGGCTACTTCGTGTAACTCCTATTTCTGCTGGGGGCTTTACCGGATGATAGGCGATAAAAAGTATGGAAGTCCGCAGAATGCACTCACCGTATGGAAAGATCATCTGGTCTCCATGGGTTTTGGTTATCCGCTGGGTTCTGATGTACCCGGAGAAAAACGCGGATTTATTCCTAATTCGGGGTATTATGATGATAATTACAACAAGCGGTGGAGTGGGCTTACCGTTATCAGTATTGCTATCGGACAGGGAGAGATATTGGCTACTCCCCTGCAAATTGCCAATCTGGGAGCCACCATTGCCAACCGGGGATATTTTGTTACCCCGCATATTGTCAAAGAGATTGAAGATGCTGAGTTGGATAGTATTTACAGAACCCCTCGTTATACCTCTGTAGACAGAGTCCATTATGAAAAGATAGTGGAAGGAATGCGTGCGGCTGTTACGGGAGGGACCTGCCGCTCCGGAGCTATTCCCGGCATAGAGATGTGCGGCAAAACCGGGACGGCCCAGAACCGTGAGCAGGACCACTCTATCTTTATGGGATTTGCACCGATGGATAATCCTAAAATAGCCATTTGTGTCTATGTGGAGAATGGTGGGTTCGGAGCTACTTTTGGGGTACCGATCGGCTCGATGATGATTGAAAAGTATCTTACCCGGGAGCTCTCTCCTACCAGTGAAGCACGTAAAGAGTATATAATCAACAGACCGATCTATTATGGGAACCAGGAGCGTTAGTTTGTGGAAGTCAATTGACCGGATCACAGTATTACTCTTTGTTATACTGATGGTATGCGGCTGGTTCAGTATCTGCGGAGCCAGTTATGATTATGGGGAGCGGGATTTTTTTGATTTTTCTACCCGTGCCGGTAAACAGTTTGTCTGGATTATCTGCTCTTTCGGGGTGGGTTTCATTCTATTGATGCTGGAAGATCGCTTTTACGATACTTTTGCCTATCTGATCTACTTTGCGATGATCCTGCTATTGATCCTTACCATCTTCATTGCACCGGATGTAAAGGGTTCCCGTTCCTGGATACCGCTCGGGCCTATCAGCCTTCAACCCGCTGAGTTTGCCAAGTTCACCACAGCCCTGGCCCTGGCCAAATTTATGAACAACTACTCTTTTTCCCTGAGGAAATGGAAAGATACGGCTATATGTGCAGGTATATTTATGCTTCCTATGATCCTGATCATTCTCCAGAAAGAGACAGGAACCGCCCTGGTCTACCTCACTTTCTTTCTGGTCCTTTACCGGGAAGGGATGCCGGGAGGAATTCTATTCTGTGGAATTTGTGCGGTTATTTACTTTGTGGTGGGTACCCGTTTCAGGCCGGAGATGTTTGAAGGTACTGTTACCTCTATCGGTGAGTTCTCCGTCCTGCTTATAATCCTGCTCTTTTCGGCAGTAATGGTGAGTATATATACCCGGAACCGGGAGGAGACCCGGAGAATGATCGTGCTGATCCTGGCCGGAGCCCTGATCACCTATATCGTTTCCGAATTTATCTATCTCTTTGATATGGCCTGGGTACTCATTGGAATGAGTATCCTCCTGACCCTCTACCTGCTTTTCCGCGCCCTTAGTATGCGCAGCTATCAATATTTGCTGATCGCGCTCTTTACGGTAGGTTCGGTGGGCTTTCTCTTTTCCAGCGAATATGTCTTTGATGAAATTCTGGAGCCCCACCAGCAGATCCGTATTAAAGTCGTATTGGGTATGGAAGAAGATCTCGCCGGGGCCGGCTACAATGTGAACCAGTCTAAAATAGCCATAGGCTCCGGAGGATTAAACGGAAAAGGGTTTCTGAACGGTACCCAGACCAAACTGAAATATGTACCCGAACAGGATACGGACTTTATTTTCTGTACGATCGGAGAGGAGCAGGGCTTTATAGGTTCTACCTTTGTGCTACTGCTTTTCCTGGCACTCATCCTGCGCCTGGTGGTCCTTTCCGAACGGCAAAACAGTGTCTTCGGCCGGGTATATGGGTATTCGGTGGTGAGTATCTTCCTTTTCCATATCTTTATTAATATAGGCATGGTACTGGGGCTTACCCCGGTAATCGGTATTCCGCTCCCCTTCTTCAGTTACGGCGGCTCTTCGCTCTGGGGATTTACCATCCTGCTCTTTGTTTTCCTGCGTATTGATGCCGGGCAGCGGGAGCGGTTTTAAGTAGCTGTGAGGTGTTTATCTCTCATATCCGATACATATTTCTTGATAAGGGTTTTTGTGGAATTTTGTTCATCGGGAGAGTATTTCCCGGTGAACACAGAAAGGTGTAGAGACGAATATTATCGTACGGTAGCACACAAACAGGTTGAAGACCGGACTCATAGAGAAACGAACCTAAATAAATTACTGCTTTTCGATCTTTAATCCTATATCCGGAATACCCTTCAATAACGTATCCTGCATACCGTGTGTGAGTTTAAAAGTATGGATCCCGCTGCGGGAAGGGGTGAAGGTGAACCAGGGAGCCGATAGCTGATACCGGTTCCCGAAACCGGAGCCCAGCCAGGTTCCCTCTTCACCGGCCAGTGTAATATGGAGGGTATCTGCCTGATAGAGGCAGGAGTCTGCCAGGTTGTGATGCAGCAACAGGTAAATATCCCGGTAAGGATAGCTGCCGTTATTCCGGATCTCTGCGGAAAGAAGGTACTGTGCGGGGAGAGAATCCTGTAAAGAGACTGTGTGAAAAAGAGTGTCACTCTTACTCCATCCCTCCGGAGGGAGGGGAGAATAAGAGTGATATACTGTACTGCCGGTACACCCTGCCAGCAGGATCAAAGGGACAAAAAAGAGCGATCTAACTGCTTTGTTCATTGTTTTGCGGTCCTTTCGGTCGGGGTGGTCTGTTGTTCCGGTTTTTGTTCTTTCTGGGCCTGTCGTTACCCCCTTCTTTCCGGGAAGCCTCGTTTTGGGGCTGTGGCCGTTGTGGCCTTTCCCACTGGGGCTGAGGCCTGTTGCCGGTTGTATTGGGCCTGGCTATTTTCTCTCCGGTTCCATTTCCACCTGTAACCGGTCTCTTCTTTTTTCTCTTTTTCCGGTCGGCTTCGCCGGATTTCCGTTTATCAAAGCGTGTCAGGCTCTCCTGTTCAACCAGGTCTACCGGTTTCTGAACTTCTATCTTCTTCTCTTCTTCCGAGAGTCTGTCCGGCTTAATACCTTTCCGGTTCATGGTAATCACCTCAAAAACCCGTTTGGTGCTGATGGTAACCAGGTTAGCTGCAAAATTCTTATCGCTTGAATAAGAGATCTCACCGGCCAGGATATCGGCTTTAAAGAAGTAGTAAATACCATCTTTGGTCTCCAGTTCGATCTCCCGGGAAGGAAATCTTTTCTGTGCCTCCACATAGCAATCTACTTCGTAATTCAGGCAACACTTCAATTTAGCACATTGTCCGGCCAGCTTTTGCGGGTTCAGCGAGATCTCCTGGAAACGGGCCGCATTGGTCGATACCGAAACAAAGCTGGTCATCCAGGTGGCACAACAGAGTTCCCGGCCACAGGGACCAATTCCCCCGATGCGTCCGGCCTCCTGGCGTGCTCCGATCTGTTTCATCTCAATACGTACCCGGAAAGCCTCTGCCAGTACTTTGATCAGCTGTCGGAAGTCTACACGCTCATCCGCTATGTAATAGAAAATAGCTTTATTGCCATCTCCCTGATACTCCACATTCCCGATCTTCATATCCAGGTTGAGATTAGCAGCGATCTGCCTGGCCCGTATCATGGTAGCGTGCTCTTTGTTCTTGGCCTCCTGGAATTTCTCCATATCTACCGGTTTCGCCTTCCGGTATACCCGTTTGATCTCTACATCAGGCTTCAGGTTGGCTTTCTTCATTTGCAGCAACACCAGGCGTCCGGTCAGGGTGACCGTACCAATGTCATGTCCCGGAGAAGCCTCTACCGCCACTACATCTCCCTTTTCCAGTTTGAGTTTATTGCTGTTCTTAAAATATCCTTTCCGTGTATTCTTGAACTGGACCTCTACCATTTCACACGCTTCGGTATTTCCCGGTATATCGGCGAGCCAGTCGTATGTATTTAGTTTTTTATCCTGGCGGGAACACCCTTTACAGCAAAGTTTTCCGCTTCCGTTCTTCAGTATATAATCCATTTTCCTATCGTTGTATGCTCTTTTCTTTTTTCGGAAAAAGGCACAGATTATTTATTATTGTTTCAGCAGAACGATCATTTTCAACGCAAAGTCAAAAAAGACTATTCTGACATTTACATTCTGTTCAATGTGCCGCTGGGCTTCGCTGATCTCGTAGAGAATCCCTTCAATGTTCCGTTCATTGATAAACGGAGCGAACCGGGCGGCAAACTGCTGCTCCTCGTTGTTCATATAGACAATTTCCGGTCTTCTGAAATTGAAGATAAAGTTCTCCCGGATCATTCGCTGGCAGTAATCCAGCAAGTTTTTCTGTCTTTCCCGACCCATGCTACTTACCTGCTCGCTCCATAGCTTCATCTCTTTGATCTTTCGCTGGTAGGAGAGGCGCATCAGACTAACAAAAAGGTCGAAGAAAAGCTTCTTCTCCTCATTCAGATGAAGGGCCTCGATCGCTTTGATCACATCCCCGTTTGCCTGGTGGGCGATCACCCGGGCGGTAGCCTCTTCTAGCCCATACTTCCCGACCAGCATCTCCAGAATGGCCTCTGTTTCTGTTTTGGGAACTGCTAAACATTGGGTGCGGCTTACGATGGTTGTCAACAGTTCGTCCGGCTTTTCCGTTACCAGCAAAAAAAGGGTCATTGCAGGCGGCTCTTCCAATAGCTTCAATAGTTTGTTGGCACACTCCGTCTTCATCTTTTCCGGTAACCAGATGATCACCGATTTATAACCTCCTTCGCTCGATTTCAGGCTGAGCTTCCGCACGATCTCATCACTCTCTTTGGTATAGATAACCGCTTGTCCATTCTCTGTTCCCATCTCTTCCAGCCAGTGGTTCAGCTTGAAGTAAGGATTCGCTCCTGTAAAGTCTCTCCACTCTTTGATATAGTCGTCACAAACCACATCTTTTCCGCTCTTTTTCTTTACCACGGGAAAGATAAAGTGAAGGTCCGGATGAACCAGCTTGTTGAACTTTACGCAGGAAGGACACACTCCGCAAGCATCCGTAGCTGAGCGGTTGTAGCAATATATATAACGGGCACAAGCAATGGCAAGCGGTAGCTTTCCACTCCCTTCCGGCCCACAGATAAGCCGGGCATGCGGGATCTTTCCCTCCTGCACCTCCCGGATCAGTTTAGCCTTTACTGCCTGCTGCCCTACTATATCCCTGAAATAGCTCATTTAATAGATCTGCTTCGCAACTTCTTTAATACTATCTACTGCGGCAACCGAATAAAAATGTATACTGGGCAATCCATGTGCGATCAGCTCTTTACACTGAGCGACACACCACTCAATTCCTATCTGTTTTACCGCTTCGTCATTTTTACACTTCATCACCTCTTTAGTGAGCTCTTCCGGCAGGTCCACTTTGAATGTTTTAGATACTACGCTTAGCTGCGCTGCCCGTTTCATCGGTTTAATACCCGGAATAATGGGGATAGTAATTCCCGCTTCACGCGCTTTTGCCACAAAATCAAAGAACTTTTGGTTATCGTAGAAAAGCTGCGTTACCGCATACTCTGCACCGGCCTCCACCTTCTTTTTCAGCCAGTAGATATCCGTATCCAGGTTGGGGCACTCTTCATGTTTCTCCGGATAACAGGCTACCCCGTACGAAAAAGGAGTCTCTACTGCTTTGATCGGGGAACCATCTACAAAAATTCCTTTGTTGAAATTATTGATCTGTTCCTGAAGTTCCAGTGTATACCGGTAACCCCCCTCTTCCGGCACAAAACTGCTTTCATGCTTAGCCTTGTCACCCCGCAGCACCAGCAGGTCGGTAATACCCAGGAATTGCAGGTCCAGCAGTACATACTCTGTCTCCTCTTTGGTGAATCCGCTGCAAAGCAGGTGAGGTACTACAGTAATATCGTACTTATTCTGGATGGCAGCCGCAACAGCTACCGTACCCGGCCTTCTTCTCAGTCGGTTACGCCGGAACATACCGTTCCCCATATCCTGGTATACGTATTCACTGCGGTGGGTGGTTATATTGATATATTTCGGATCAAACTCTTTCAGCATTTCTACGGTTTCATGTAATTTTCCAATTCCTGTTCCTTTCAGGGGAGGAAGTATTTCGTACGAAAATGCTGTCTTTTTATTATCTTTTATCAGGTCAATTACTCTCATTTCTTCTT
>JAJPZL010000018.1 GCA_021204375.1 Bacteroides sp. | reverse complement strand
CTTCAAATCCAGAATTTATAATAGGACATTATGCGGATAATCATTTAATTTAATTGTTATGAAAAAGAAAATTGTATGCGGTATAGGAGGTTTGGTTATGGCCCTATCGGGAATTGCTGCCGGTGAGAATGATTGGAGGTTTGTTCCCGGTGAGAACCTACCGGAAAGAACCCTGGAGTTTTCAGATGGAACTTCTGTTCGTTACCGTGCGTATAAAGGTCTTTACTATGTAACATCTGTGGTAGATTCTGCTTACTAGTATCTGAATCTCTATGTTCCGGAAGCAGCTTATGAGGATAACGGGAGTAGACCTGTATTTCTGAAAACCAATGTGGGTGGATACAGAGCCGGAAAGGTGAACCAGCCTTCAGTAAGAGATGCTACCGGTTTTGCCCTGCAACAGGGATATGTGGTGGTCGTGGCCGGATCACGGGGTTCGGACTCTAAAGTAACAACTCCTTCCGGAGAGATCTATACCGGGCGTGCTCCTGCCGGTCTGGTGGACCTGAAAGCGGCTATCCGTTACCTACGTCACAACGCAGAGGTGCTTCCCGGTAATATAGAGCGGATCATTACGGATGGTACCAGTGCTGGAGGAGCCATGTCTGCTTTGCTGGGGTCTACAGGCAATCATCCGGTGTATGAGCCTTATCTCCGGGAACTGGGTGCTACACCGGAACGGGATGATATTTTTGCTGCCGTATGTTTTTGCCCGATCACGGATCTGGATTATGCGAATATGGCCTATGAGTGGCTTTATAACCGTACCAACCGGGGAGTGAGAGATTTAACTGCCGATGAGATGGCTGTCTCGGATCAACTGGCAGCCCTGTATCCGTTCTATCTGAATGGTCTTGAACTGGAAAAACCGGATGGAACCCTGCTTACGGATAAAAATTACCTGGATTATGTGACCGGATTTCTGATCGACTCTGCACAGAAAGGGTTGGATGCGGGTATGGAGATGCCGACGAACGCCTCTCTACTCTTCAATGAAAGGGGAGACCTGGTGTTGGATATAGAGATAGATCGTTACCTGGCGTATGTGGCCGGAAGACAAAAATTAAAGGCTCCTCCGGCTTTTGACTCCTTTGGGGTACTTACCTCCCGTCCTTCGCCGGAGAACAGTCTGTTCGGTGATGAAACAGGAAATGCAGTGAACTTTACGGATTACAGCCTGCAAAAGCGAACGGAGGATGCTACGGCCATGATCGATGATAAGCTCAGGGAGATGGTCCGGATGATGAACCCCATGAATTTTATCGACGATCCTCAGGCTACAAAGACCTCCCACTGGTATATCCGCCACGGTGCTGCTGACCGGGACACCGGATTTCATGTATCGGTTAATCTTTATACCAAACTTATCAACCGGGGTTACGATGTGAATTATGAACTGGCCTGGGATAAAGGGCATACAGGGGATTATGACCTGGATGAACTTTTTGACTGGATCGATAAGATCGTTCAGCAGGCAGAATAAAGATCAGCAAGAAGCGAACAAAGGCGGTACAGGAATTATACCGCTTCTATTTTTTCTGCAACAGATCATGCCCGACCCGGAACGATAACTCTTTCCGGATATCGGTCGAAGAACTTCCCACCAGTACTTTGTATTTTCCTGCATCTACTACCCATGCATTCTCTTTCTCGTGAAAAGAGGCCATGCAGTGTACCGGGATATCCAGGTGTAGGGTTTCTGATTCTCCCGGATGTAGCTCCCGGGTCTTGGTAAAAGCTTTCAGCTCTTTTGCGGGTTTAGGTATCCCCTCCGTATGCTGAGCTGCCACATATACCTGTACCACCTCTTTATCACTTCTTCTTCCATCGTTCCGTACAGTCACGCATACTTTGTACATGCTATCTTCTTCGGTGAGCTCTTTATCAAGGTAGCAGAACTTTGTATAAGATAATCCATACCCGAACGGATAAGAAACTTTCTTTTGGTTGATCTCGCAGTAGCGGTAACCCACAAAAATATTCTCTTCGTACAGGGCATAGTCTACATTTCGTTCGTTCCCTTTTTGGGAATTCGCATGGGTCAGATTCTGGATAACAGACTCCGGATCTGCGTCGTAATCGTATGGAAAGTTCCGGGCCGAAGGTACATCCATATAGTGGACCGGAAAAGTCATAGTGAGTTTTCCCGATGGGTTAACCGCTCCGCTCAGGATATCTGCTACTGTATTGCCTCCTTCCTGTCCCTCCTGCTAGGCCAGCAGGATCGCATCCGGTAGCTCTTTCCAGGAAGCTGTTTCAATCACTCCGCCTACGTTAAGGATCACCACCGTTCTCTTTCCCTCTTTCCGGAAAACTTCTGTTACTGCCTGGATCATCTTTTTCTCTTCCGGGGTAAGCAGGAAATCTCCCTCCAGCCGCCGGTCTATGAATTCACCCGAATTACGTCCGATAGTGATCAGGGCTATATCCGTCTCTTTTGCTTTCTGGTGTATGAGGTCAAACTCCGGGATCCATTCCGGTATGCGCTGTTGTGGGAGGAACTGCATGAACAGATCTTTACTTTCGGATAGTTTTGCTTTTTCTGTCTTTCCGTAATCTTCATACAACTCCTGCAACTCTCTGTCTATTGTATAACCTGCATTCTTTAATCCCTCTGTCACGGATACCGTATAAGCTTTATTCACATCCCCACTACCTGTCCCTCCTGTAATAGAATCGTAAGAGGTGATTCCAAAAGCAGCGATCTTTTTTATCTTTTTCTTAAAAGGAAGAGTTTCGTTCTCATTCTTCAGCAGGACCATCCCTTCGCCGGCTGTTTTGCGGGCTGTTCGTGCATATCCTTCTAAATCCGGTTTATCCGAGTATTTATACCCTTTGAAACGGGGTGTCTCCAGGATGAGGTACAGAATACGCTCTATATTTTTGTTTATGTCTTTTATAGTCAGCTTTCCTCTTTTTACAGCTTCTATAATAGTATCCGCCTGTTCCCGGCTGCCCGGCATAAGCAGGTCATTTCCTGCATGTACCTGTGTCGGGGTATTTTTCCCCCGAACCAGTCTGTCATTACTGTTCCCCGGAATTTCCACTCTTTGCGCAGGATACTGGTAAGCAGGGAGCGGCTTTCTGAAGTATAAGTTCCGTTGAGGTAGTTGTAAGAGGACATCACTGTCCAGGGAGCCCCCTCTTTCACTACTATTTCAAACCCTTTCAGGTAGATCTCCCGGAGTGCCCTTGCAGATACCTGTGAGTCGTTCCCCATGCGGTTGGTCTCCTGGTTATTGGCCACAAAATGTTTCACGGAGGTTCCTACCCCTTTTGCCTGGATCCCCTTCACCATAGCAGTTGCTATCTTACCGGATAGCAAAGGATCTTCTGAGTAGTACTCAAAGTTACGCCCGCATAGCGGGTTGCGTTGTATATTCAGGGCGGGGGCCAGTAGTATATCTATTCCATATTCGAGTGCCTCTTCACCTATCGCCTCACCGACTTCTCTTACCAATGCCTGGTTTCAGGTAGAGGCTATGAGTGTTCCTACCGGAAAAGCAGTACAGTAGAAGGTTCCGGGGCTATTTTTACGGATAGGAGAAATCCTTACCCCTACAAGACCGTCTGCCAGTACAATAGCCGGGATACCCAGCCGGGGAACAGGAGAGGTAGTCCCGGCTGCTCCCGGAACAATGAGGTCTGTTTCTCCCACTACAGCGGTATCTCCCCCAAAGCCCTCCATGCCGGTGCCCACCAGCAAGGATACCTTCTCTTCCAGAGTCATCGCTTTTATAAGTTCCTCAACAGAAGCCTTTCCGAGCTGAGGGACTGTAGTTGTCTGTATGTTGATCGTCTTTTCCATTACAGGTATAACAACCTCTCTTTTTTCTTGTTCGAGCTATTCTGATGCCTACCGGTTCCTTTCCTGAATATCCCGTTCTTTAACTTTTTAATCTATTTCTAATCTACCTTTAATGAAGGTCTAACCCTGTTTACTGGATAGTTCTGTGCAGGAGAAATATCTTTGCAATCGAACCAATCAGTATATACCCATGACCTATATGAAGCGATATTACCTGTTCCTTATTTTCTGTCTCTATTTAACCGGACCTTTGCCCGTGAAGGTACCACTCTTTTGTTGACCCGGGCAGAGATTGAATACTATTTTCTGTAACACAACCTGGAGTTAATTGCCGGGGAGATGAATGTAGCCATAGCAGATGCCGCTATAGTACAGGCACGGTTGTTGGAAAATCCGGAACTTTCCCTGAGTGAAGTAAACCTGTGGAGTACCCGTTCGGGACGCCGGGAAGCTGCTATTCCTCCTCTTTTCGGCTCCTTTGGCAAAAACACAGAGTTTAGTGTAGAACTCAGCCAGCTGATACAAACCGCCAATAAGAGAGGAAAGCTGGTACGTATGGAAAAGGTCTCCCGGGAGATCGCTTTAGCTGAGTTTGAAGAGACCCTGCGTGGACTTAAAGCAGAACTCCATCATACCATCGATGAAATGCTCTATATACAGGATTACCGTGAGGTGGTTTCCGGACAGATCCGTTCTCTGACGCATCTTACCCAGGCCTATACCCGGCAGGTAGAGCAGGGAAATCTGGCAAAGAGTGAATTGTTACGTCTGCAATATGCTCTGTTTGAGGCTGAAAATGAATGGATAGAAGTGGAGACCTCGTGGAATGCTTTGCAAAAAAGAGATGCGTATATTGCTGAATTTCTTTCCCGATGTTGTCATTACTATTACAGAAGAGGATAAAGAGTACAGAGCTCCTGAAACACTTATCCTTTCAGAACTCATCGACCTGGCTCTCAGCCACAGAGCGGATCTCAGGATGGCAGGATTGCAGATCAGTTACATGGAAAGATCTCTTGCCTTTGAACGTACACAACGTATCCCTGATATTACCATGAGTGCCGGATACGATCGCTACGGAGGTGTCTGGAAAGACTTTATTGGTTTTGGAGTAAGTGTAGATCTGCCCGTATTCAATCGTAACCAGGGTGCTGTCAAAGCATCCCGGATCCAGATCGAGCAGAGTCGTTTTGAAAACGACAGGTATGAAAAGATCGTCCGGAACGAAGCAGCCCGGGCCCTGAGTGATTATACCCTTGCCTATGACTTTTACCACCGTATTGCCGGCACTTCTCTGTTTGACCAGCTGGATGAAATGCTGAACATCTATACCCGCAATCTATTAGAAAGAAACATCAGTATGCTGGAGTATATCGACTTTACAGAGACATACAAAAGCAATAAAGAGATTCTGCTCAGCGCCCGGAAAAAACTTTCCGGAGGATTGCAGGAATTACAATATACAATAGGAACAGATATAAAATAAAAGAAGATGATCCCAAAAAATTACCCTATTCTTTTTTCTTTGGTATGCCTCTCTCCTTACCGCCTGTTCAGGCAGCAACAAAGAGGAGAACAGCACAGCAGGTACCATTCATTCCGGTTTCCTTACCCGGGTACAAACCGTAAAGGCTATCCTTTCCAGGGAGGAAACTGATATGACACTTACTGGAAAAGTGATCAGTGATCCCGATAAAACCATCCACTATGTGCCACTGGTCAGTGGAGTGATAGAGCGTACCTGGTTCTCGTTGGGAGAACGGGTTAAAAAAGGGGAGAAACTAATGGATATACGCAGTACCGACCTGAGTGCCCTCGAAGCTGATCTTATAGGAGCCGAGGCAGATGCTGCCGTAGTTCACCGGGAAGCAGAGAGGGCACGTTCTATGCATGCCGACGGAATACTCTCCCAGCGGGAATTACTGGAAGCCGAAGCAAGGCTTAAACAGGCTGAAGCCCTTACTAATAAACTCAAAGCCGATATCTCTGTCTTTGGTTCCAGCCGCGGGAACGGACTCTTTACTGTAAGCAGCCCGATCAACGGATATATTATTGATAAATCCGTCGCTACCGGAAGTACCGTATCGGCGGAAGGAGAGCCTGCCTTTGCCATAGCTGATCTGAGCACCGTATGGATCATTGCCAATGTATATGCCAGTAATCTCTCTTTTGTACGTGAGGGGATGGAAGCCATCATTACCACCCTCTCTTATCCCGGCGAAGAGTTCCCTGGTACCATTACCACCCTGTCACAGGTCTTTGATCCTGAGGATAAAGCCCTGAAAGCCCGTATTGTTATGGAGAATCCCGGGCTCAGGCTGAAACCCGAAATGTCTGTGGCGATCACCCTGAAAGAGAAATATACCGACCACAAAGTTACCGTACCTTCCGATGTGATTATTTTCGATAATGATGCCTACTATGTAGTGGTCCGGGAGGTAGATGATCAATTTACCATTCGCCAGGTAGTGCCTGCCGGTCATAGCGGTAGTGCTGCTTTTCTTGCCTCCGGACTCTCCGCATGTGAAGACGTAGTGGCCACCAATCCTCTGCTTATTTATTCAGAACTAAAAGGAAAATAAGGAATACATAAATTTGTCGAAAACATTATAGCCTTTGCCCTGCGTAACCATATACTGGTTCTTTTCTTTACTACCATTCTGTTGGTAGTGGGCGTGATCTGTTACAAAAGTACTCCCATTGAAGCCTATCTTGATGTAACTAATACCCGGGTCCAGATCATTGCACAGTGGCCGGGACGAAGTGCCGAAGATGTAGAGAAGTTTGTCACTTTGCCTGTGATGCAGCAACTTAATACCATTCCCCGCAAAACTGATGTACGTTCTACCTCCCTTTTCGGGCTTTCGGTAGTAACTGTTCTTTTTGAAGATGGGGTAGACGATTTCTTTGCTCAACAGTATGCCTCTAACCGGATACAGGACATCGACCTGCCGGAGGGAGTCGATCTCTCCATTGAACCCCCTTCGGGAGCGACCGGTGAGATCTTCCGTTATATCATTGAGAGCGATCTTCCTATCCGCGAAGTCTCTGCCATTCAGAAGTGGGTGATCGAACGTGAACTTCTTTCGGTTCCCGGCGTAGCTACCATTGCCAGCTTCGGAGGAGAAGAGAAGATGTTCGAGATCAAGGTGAATCACGCAGAACTCAATAACTACGATCTTTCTCCCCTCCAGGTCTATGAAGCCGTAGCCGGCAGCAACATCAACGTAGGAGGAGATATTATCCAGAAAGGAAAACAGGCTTACGTAGTACGTGGGATCGGCCTGCTCGAAACAATTGAAGACATTGAAAATATTCTGATTGAAGTAAAGTGAGAGAACCCGATCCGTGTCAGGCAGGTAGCCACTGTGAGTGTCTCTTCCAAACCCCGTCTCGGACAGGTAGGACTCAATGACCAGGATGATGTTATCCAGGGAATTGTGATCATGCTTCGCGGGCAGAATCCCGGTGAGGTGATTGCCCATCTCAAAGAGAAGATCGATGAACTGAATACCCGTATCCTACCCCCGGGAGTACGGATCGTGCCCTTTATGGACCGGACCAAATTGGTGGATGCGACAGTAAGTACCGTGCTTAAAAATATGGTCGAGGGTATACTTCTTGTCTTCCTGATCGTATTTATTTCCTCTTTAGCTGGTGTACTACTTTGATTGTAGCGACTGTGATCTCGTTATCGTTCCTCTTTGCTATTATTATGCTTCGCATACAGGGGCTTCCGGCCAACCTGATCTCTATGGGAGCCCTGGATTTCGGATTACTTCTGGAAGGCACCTTAGTCATTGTCGAGATTGTCTTTGTCGCTATGGAACAACGATCCCAGGCCCTGGGAGAGCGATTCCAGGGTACTCTTAAAGGGGGGATGATCCGTAAAAGTGCCGGTAGCGTAGCTTCTCACATTTTCTTTGCACAGATCATTCTGGTAGTGGCTCTTTTCCCGATCTTCTCTTTTCAGAAGGTAGAGGGAAAAATATTCTCTCCCTTAGCCTTTACCCTGGGGCATGCGCTGTTAGGTTCACTCATCCTTTCGCTTACCTATGTGCCTGTGATGTGTAAAGTGTTGCTTAATAAACCCGTCAAAGAAAAGAGTAATGCCATCAGCCGTTTTTTTACCACCAATCTCTACCGCTTTTATCAGTTGAGTTGCCGGCACCGTAAAGCCACCATCTTTGCTTTTATAGCTCTTCTTATCCTTTGCGGGATACGGTTTAGTTTCTGGGGTACTGAATTTATTCCCAATATGAACGAAGAGGCCATCTATGTACGGGCCACCCTTCCTAACAGTGTTAACCTGGAGGAGTCTGTCCGCATCACCAAAGAGATGAAAGAGAAGCTCCGTCGGTTCGATGAAGTGGAATTTGTCCTTACCCAGACCGGACGCCCCAACGACGGGACAGATGCTACCGGTTTCTTTAACATCGAATTTCATACGGAGCTCAAGCCCGAAAAGCAGTGGGAACGAAAGATATCCAAAGAGGAACTTATCAAACAGATGCAGGATACCCTGAGCGTCTATCCCGGGATTATCTTTGCTTTCAGCTAGCCTATCCAGGACAATGTGGAAGAGTATGTAGCCGGTGTGAAGAGTGCTTTAGTCATTAAGATATTTAGGCATGACCTGCACCAGCTGGAAGAGCTGGCCGACCGTACTGCCGGTGCCATTCGGGATATAGAGGGGATCGAAGATGTGAATGTTTTCCGTAGTATCGGGTTGCCCGAACTCCAGATCCGTCTGGAAGAGTCCCGCATGGCCGGTTACTCCGTCTCCATGGCCGATGCCCAGGCTGTGGTAGAGATGGCTATCGGCGGAAAAGCCGCCAGTACCTTTTACGAAGAGGAGCGTACCTTCGATATTATGGTACGTTTCCAGCAAGAGTTCCGGGATAACGAAGATAAAATAGGTAATATCCTTATTCCTACTATGGATGGTAAACAGGTACCCCTGAAAGAGATTGCCGATATCACCTTTATTACCGGGCCTGCTTTTATCTATCGAGAAGGAAGCAGCCGCTATATCGGTGTCGGATTCAGTATCCGCGATCGTGACCTGGGTTCTGCCATTGCTGAGGCCCGGGAAAAAGTATCAGAGCAGGTAGACCTGCCCGACGGGAATAAGATGGTATTGGCGGGAGAGTTCGAGAGCCAGCAACGGGCTACTGCCCGCCTGATGGTGATCGTCCCCGCTGCCCTGCTGCTTATCCTCTTCCTGCTCTATATGAATTTCCGTACCGTAAAAGATACCCTGATCGCCGCCAGTGCCATGCCGTATGCCTTTATCGGAGGTTTCCTCTCTCTCTGGGCCACCGGTACGGTCTTTGGTATCTCTGCCGGCATCGGTTTTATCATCCTTTTCGGTATTGTCTCAATTGACAGTATCCTGCTTACCAGCCTGATGAAAAGGAAGATGCAGCAGACCCGTAACCTGCGTATAGGGATCGATGAAGCGATTCACCAGCGTGTTCGCCCCGTACTGATGATCGTGCTGATGGGTTCTATGGGCCTCCTGCCTACCGCTCTTTCCAACGGTATGGGGTCGGAGGTACAGAAACCTCTTGCTATTATGATCGTAGGTGGTATCGTTACCTGTATGCTTCTTTCTTTTACTGTGCTTCCCCAGGTGTTTATTTTACTTACCGCAGGGAGAAGCATTTAAGAAAATAAGCAGGTTTCTAAAAAGCTTCGCCGATATTTACGGCAAATCCGCTGGTGTGTTTACCTATGCCGAAATCGACCCGCAGGTTCAGGTTGTTCTTAAATTCCTAGCGGATCCCGGTACCATACGAGGGTAACAGGTTGGAGATCCGGAACTCCCGGAGGGAGGGGGCTACTATGCCTCCTCCTGCAAAAAATACACAACCGAGCCGTTTCCAGATGTGTTGCCGGAGTTCTACCTGTCCGCTTACGATATTACTATCCATGTATCTTCCTGA
The DNA here is from genome assembly GCA_021204375.1 of Bacteroides sp. Taxonomy (GTDB): domain Bacteria; phylum Bacteroidota; class Bacteroidia; order Bacteroidales; family Bacteroidaceae; genus Bacteroides. Next base: position 6,183 of record JAJPZL010000018.1, on the reverse strand, counting down.
ATAGTAGCCCCTCATTCGCCGGCTGCCACCCAACTCTTCCCGGAGGGTCCAGGGGCATCTTTGGGGTTGAAGCGTCAATAAAGGTCGAGGGCTATCAATCCGCCTGTCCATACTTTGCGGTAAAGATCGGCAATCAGTGTGGTACGGAAAAGAGTACGATGATAGTTACCGGTTGCCTGTGGGTAGACTACCTCCTGGAACAGCAGGTACATCCCCTGGCCGGGATTGGGAATAAAGTCGCGGGTATCGTACTGCACGGAAAATCCCAATCCGGTGTTGAGGTAGGAGAGGAATTGTCCATCTAAGTAGGAGATATCATCTATTTTCCGGATGTGTTTATAAGTAAAGTCGAATATACCCCCTATATAGAAATTCCCTGTCATCCAGTATATATACTGGGTATTAACCCGGACATCCTGGCGGGTATAGTGGGTAGAGGGATTTACGGAGGTAGTCTGGTAGCGGATCCCCCAGAGGAAAAGAGGTTCGTTAAAGAAAAAGAGTTCGTAATTAAGCCGGGAACGGTTGCCTTTGAAGTAGTTGTTTCCTGCCGCCCGGATGCTGTAAACGCCCCAGATGGATACATTGGCTGTGAGGGTGATGTCTGAGGGAGGCATGATGGAATCTGTGCGGTCGAGCCGGTAGAGTCAGGTTAATATGCCTTCAATCCCGAAACTGGCTTCCCGGCTGTAGGAGGGGGCGAGTGCAAAGCTCATATCGAACCTTTTTTCGAAAGTCCGGTCTTCGCTTCCCGTAAAGAGCTTTCGGAAGTATCCTGCTTTTTTCCGGATGTGGGTGGATCGACCGCATCGGACGGGGAGAGAAGAGGTAATTCTACACGTTCCTGGGTATATACAGGAAGGGTGCAGAAGAGTAAAAGGAGTACAAGCAGTGCGGCAAAGTTAGTTTGGGTTTTCATCTCTCAGGTAACATTTGTTTCCCTGAGAATGTTTAATTTTCTTTCCTGAAAGCCGGAGAGGAAAGAGTGACTGTAACCTGAAAGGAGAGCCTGTTCTTAACCGGGAAAACAGAGGGTGATCCGTGTTTCTACGTTGATCTCCGAATGTAGGAAGTAGTCAATCCCGTTTTTGTGGAAGATGCGCAGTGCCAGTGATAAACCGATCCCGCTTCCCCGTACTTCGCCGGCATTGTCTGCCCGGTGGAAAGGTTTACTGATCTTCTCTAATTGATCTGCCGGGATCCCGATCCCTTTATCGGTAATATCCAGGCAGATCCCTTTTTCATTCTTATAAAGATCCAGGATGACACTCTCTCCCCGGGAATATTTAATGGCGTTATCTATCAGGTTAAAGAGGGCAATCCAGAGTTGGGTGGGGTCTTTCCTGACAGAGAGCAATGCTTCGTCCCGTGGTGATATGTTCATATTTACCCTTACTTTCGATTGCGGATAAATATCTTTCATCTTGCTGATGATCTCCCAGATCACTTCGTCAATGCGGGAAGAGTTAACTGCTTCTCTTTCTTCTTTAAGGTCGGAGATGATAATGAGGGTCTCCAGTATCTTTTCCATCTGTGCGATCTGCCCGGTGAGTTTCTCTGCCAGGACACGGTACTCCTGCGGAGTGCGGTCCCGTGTGGAAAAGAGGTCTATATTTCCCAGCATAGAGGCTAAGGGTGTTTTAAACTCGTGCGAAACATACTTTACAAAGTTTTTCTGAATGATCCATGTGTCTGATATTTGCTGAGCAGATGATTAAAGGTATCTACCAGCTCGTGTAATTCGTCTTTGGTGCCGGGCGACTGTATATGAACATTGAGGTCGTGCGTGGAGATACTGTTTACCTGCCGGGTTACTTCGCTGAAAGGAAGATAGGCCAGGCGGGCTACCAAACGGTTTAACAGGACAATAGCGAGCATACCGATAAAAAAGCCGGAATAAGGATTCATAACAGGAGTTGTACCTGGTTTCCCAGGGCGGACCGGTCTTCTTTGGCAATGATCACGAAGTCTCCCTGGTTATCTGTATAGAACATACCGTAACAAAAATCATTTTCTGTCTTAAAGGTCATCTGTTTCACAGAGCGGATCTTCTCTACAAAATATCCGGGAACAGGGTGAGAAGGTTCTCCGAAGACAATAGTATTGTGTACATTGTATAACTGGTAGACTACTCCCGGATCTACCTCTTCAAACTGTTGTCTTACTTTTTCAAACTCTTTTTCGGTAAGTTCATCCTCTTCGAGGTAGAACCAGGCTGCTATCCAGGCTATTTTCCGGAGGTTATTATAAATGGACCGCTGTACCGTATGGGAATATAGATGGTATACAGAGATAGAGACCAGGGCAAAAATGATCCCGAAGATCAGGGAGCAATAGAGGCTTAAGCGGGTTTTTACTTTTATTGTTGGGCGCCTGGTTATTCTGGGGTTTGTATCATATACCCACGTCCTTTAATTGTTTTTATCAGCTTGTGGTGTTCTTCCATATCTATCTTATTACGCAGGTAGGAAATATAGACATCTATAATATTTGTATTCGGGTCGTAGTTCACTCCCCAGATATCACTGAGTAGTTGTGCGTGCGACATCACTTTGTCTGTGTTCTCCAGTAAGATCCTGAGTAATTTGAACTCCTGTATGGTCAGGCTTATTTCCTGTTCTCCTCTTTTTACAAGGTGTTTCCCTACATCGAGGGTCAGGTCATCGCAACGGAGAATTTCTGAGGGTTCTGTATAGGAGGAGATCTTAGCCCGTCTTGTAAGTACATTTACGTAAGCGAGTAATTCCCTGAAAAGGAAGGGTTTGGTCAGGTATGCGTCTGCTCCGTAATCCAGTGCTTTGATCTTATCTTCTGCATCACTCAGGGCGCTGATGACCAATACCGGAGTATTGATCTTTTTATACCGGGTGAATTGTAACAGCTCTATCCCGTCTATATCCGGTAACATAATATCAAGGAGTATCAGATCCCACTCTCTCTCCGATGAGCCAGCGCGCATCTGTTCCGTTCTCTGCCAGTACTACAGAGAACTCATTTTCTTCCAGTCCTTTTACTACAAATTCGCTGATGCGGCTGTTGTCTTCTACAATGAGTATATTCATATAATGTATACCTGTTTATCTGAGAAAAAGGATACTGCTCCCTGCTCCGGACTGAGTGAAATTTCCCCTTTCAGGAGCAAAAAACAGTTCTTACGGAAATTGTGCCTTTTCAGCAGGATCTGCTTCTCCGGTAATCGATTAAATCTGCAATGGAGACTAATTTTAAATCAAACCAGGCAGCTAACTCTTTAAGTTGAGGCAACCGTGCCATGGTTCCGTCTTCATTCATCACTTCGATAATGGCTCCTGCCGGCTTTAAACCAGCCAGCCGGGCAAGATCTGCCGCTGCCTCTGTATGGCCGGGACGTATGAGTACGCCCTCTTTCCGGGCTTTCAGGGGAAAAATATGTCCGGGACGGCCAAAGTCAGCAGCGTTGAACCGGTTATCTACCAGTGCGCAGATAGTAGCGGTACGCTCTTTTGCAGCTACTCCGGTACTCATTCCCGGTCCCAGCAGATCTACCGATACGGTAAAGAGGGTACCACAGAGAGAGATGTTATCCGGTTCCATCATCGGCAGGCATAACTCTTCGCATCGCTCTTCTGTAAGCGATACACACAAGATGCCCCGTCCTTGCGTCAGCATAAAGTTTACTGTTTCAGGAGTAATGAGTTCTGCGGCGACCACAAGATCTCCTTCGTTCTCACGTGCTTCATCATCTGTTACAATAACTAATTTCCCCTTTTTTATCTCCTCAATGGCCTCTTCTATACTATTCATTCGTTCTTTGGGGATTTAGAGTTGTGTGGTGGGAATTTTATCTACTCGCTGCTGGTGTCTGCCGCCTTCAAAAGGAGTGGCCAGGAAAGCACCCAGGATCTTTTCTGCCAGCTCTACCTGGATAAAACGGCCGGGTAGTACCAGTACGTTGGCATCGTTGTGGCTTCTGGAAAGGGCTGCGATCTCTGGTATCCACGAAAGGGCAGCCCGTATTTTACTGTGTTTGTTCAGGGTAATATTGATGCCGGTACCACTTCCGCAAACGGCTACTCCCCGCTGACAAACGCCCTCTTCAATGGCTTTTACAAGTTTGTGGGCATAATCGGGGTAATCGCAGCTTGCTGCACTGTGGGTTCCGTAATCTTCAAATAATAGTCCTCTTTGTTGCAGAAGTGTTTTGAGTTTTTCTTTTAACTCATACCCTGCATGGTCTGATGCTAATCCAATCATGGCTTATATTTGTCTGTTTGTGGTTAAAGTTATTTTCTCCTGTTTTAAACTGGTGGCAAAGTTATAAAAACTTAGGCTGGGATTATAGGAAGATGAGATACTTTTAAGGGTTTGTGCGTTGTTTTTTGGGTATATCTGATCGGTATAATGTGGGGAGAGGGTGGTCCGGTAACCATCGGGATAGAAATGTTAGTGTAGTTTTCTGAGCAGATCCGGATGAAGATCCTCTTTTACCCACTTAAAACCGGGCTCTTTACTCAGCGCTTTCCGGTAATACTCTGCTGCCCCGGTAAGATCATTATCAGCCTCTGCGTGTTGTCCCAGCAGTGTCAGCAGATTGAGGTAAAACCAGTTCTTTTCTGTCTCGTTTTTCTCTTTCATCAGGGAGATGGCGCGTTTATAGAGGTTTATCGCCTCTTTTTTGTTTCCTCCGATAATGCCCGGAGTGTAGTAAAGTAGGTTTGCTTTATCGGCTACTACCTGTACATTGGTTGGGTCCAGCTTGTAAGCTTTGTTGATCTGCTTCATACTTTCCGGTCCCAGTGTAACGGCCTTTATTTTGTTAATGGCGATTTTAAAGCTACCATACGATCCTTTAAAGGCATGTGCCTCTCCACTCTCCGGTTGTTCTTTTAATACCTCTCTGATCAGCTTTTCTCCTTTTTCAATATAGGTTTTTGCCTCTTTGGTGCGCTCTTGGTTTAGCAGGAAAGCAATATAACCGTAATAGTAATGAATAAGTTCCAGTTGCTGGTCGGCAGAGCTGAAGGTGAGTATCTCCATTTCGTCCAGCACCTGTTTCCAATGCTCCATATCACCGGTGATGTAAGCCTGGTAGATCTGCTCCCGGTAGGAGGTACGGGCATATACGGCACTGATCTCCAAAACGGACAGCAGTAAGATCAGGAGTAGATATTTCTTTCTTTCCATATAATTTTCGTTTTTTCCGCCCGGCTAAAGCTTTGAGTAGAATGATCCATATTATAAGTAGTTGCGGCAGGAGCAATAACAGGTTCAGCCCTGTTGGCTGCCGGCTTTTTATTGATATAGATATATGTACCAGCACCATTAACCCCATATAAATGAGCGACAAGGCAGGAGAGAGGTAAAACCATATCCATACCGGAGCTACGGTAATAGCTATAACAAAGAGCAGAGCCAGAAGTGGAATACCTCCCAGTATTTCTACGATGTTTTTGGTAAAACCGTTGATTCCTTCCTGCAATCCCCGGTACATGTGGCAATATATGTTTCCGGTACCCAGAAGAGTGGCTACTCGCAGATTCTTCTTTTTAAAAAGTTTCATAATGGCCATGTCCTCTACTGCTTTATCCCGGCAGGTCCGGTGAGGTTCTGTCTCCAGGTAAGCTCTTGCTTCAAAAAGCATAAATTGGCCATTGACTGCCGTCAGTGATGCCAGGGGCGATATTCTTACTAAGATAAGGGGTAAGAGGCTCAGCAATATCCAGTTCATAACGGGTACTACGAGGCGGCTGCCCTAGTCGGGCATGAGTTGCTGGGGAAAGATAGAGAGTAAGGCTGTCTGGTACTGCCCGGAACAGGCCAGTACCCGTTCCAGGAAATGTTTGTCTACCCGTACATCGGCATCTAAAAAAAGTAACTTTCCTCCCCGGGCCTCTTTTGCCAGTTGGTAACAGGCGTAATTCTTGCCAAGCCATCCGGGAGGGGGAGGTGTCCCTCGTATAATGCGCAGTTCCGGAAGTGACGGGAGGTAGGAGGAAGCGATCTCTACCGTACGGTCTGTGGATTCATCATCGTATACTATGATCTCTATATGTGGATAGTAGAGTGAGCCGAGGTCGTGAAGCAGGTTACCGATATTTTTCTCTTCGTTCCGGGCCGGTATCAGAATGGAGAGTTTACGGGGGGGGGGTAAAATCGGGATATATTTTCGGTAGTGCCATGGGAGACATAAGGTTGACCAGTGCC
>JAJPZL010000075.1 GCA_021204375.1 Bacteroides sp. | reverse complement strand
ACATTCATATGATGTTCAATAAATCAACGGACATCATGCGGATAATCATATTAAAGTATTCGTCGAAAAGTTCCTGCGCCTCACTATCATTCAGGTGCTCTTCAATCTTCCGGATAATAGCTTTAGCCTGTTGTTTCAGGCGGGTCGTATCTTCCATAGCTGCAAATTCCGTGACCTCTTTCCGGATCTCGTTCAATGTTCCATTCCGTTTTACATTCTCCATGGTCATGGTAACCAGGCTCTTTTCGTTCTCCTCTACCTTCATACGCAGGAACTTCATGTGGTACTCTTCTTTCTTTTTTTCCAGTATCTTCTGCTGTTTCTCCAGCAGCATCTTTTCCCGTATCCGTATCCGTGTTTTAAACACCTTCCGGATGATCATGGTAATGAACAGGAGAGCCGCCAGCAGCAGAAAATAAAAGAGCGGAGCGTAGTAAAAAGGTTTACTTACTTCTAAAGTAAGTGTAACAGTTTCTCCCTCCTGGCGGTCAATCTCCATATTCCGGATGCGCAGCGTGTGTTTTCCCGGTGACAGGGGAGGGATTTCCAGCAGGGGAGCTGCTTTAGCCAGTTCCCATTCCGCTCCGTCTATGCTATAGAATACCTGTCAGTGGGAGTAAAGACCCGAGAATCCCAGTTTCAGGGAGTGATAACCCCAGGGCAGAGTTACACTCCCTTCCGGGTAGACAGGCAGATAGAGATAATCCGATCTCTTTTTATATTGGATGCGGGTAAGGGCTATCTCTTTGTGGCTTTTATAATCCAGCTCACTGTTCTCAATGGAGTAAAGCAAAAGGCTGTTTTGCAACCCTACGGCAATGGTCTGTTCGTCCAAAGTAATAAATCTCCGTGCCAGGACAGGGATCGTATAGGTATCCAATGCCTGCAACACCTCTCCGTAGTTGAGAAAACTATCCCTGTACCGTTTTATATAGCCGGACTGGTGACGGTTGGAGTAGAAAAAGTTATCTCCCGTCTGTATGATCTGGTCCGGGCTGAACAACATTTGTGCCAGAAGCAGGCTATAATACTCGTTTCTTTTGAAACTGTTGGTGGTAATATCGTAGGTATAGGCCGCTTTTTCTTCAAAAAATAGTACGTCGTTATCAATATCTGCCCGGAACAGGGTTTGTGTACCCGACGATAGTTCATATTTTCTATGATCTCTATATTATAACTGTCATTCAGTTTAATACGAATAGGAGAGTTATTCCGGTCCTGTATCCAGATATGCCCGAAACGGTCTATCCCTGCATCCGTGTGCGACCCGGTAAACCCCTCTATCTTCTTTTCCTGTGAGAATTTTCCTTCCCGTATCTGGAAAAGCGAGAATCCACCTTCAAAATCTACGCCTAAGTAGTAGCCGTTCCGTTCGTTCAGCGGTTTTAACTGCCATACACCCCGGGTATGTTCCGGCTGCAGCCTGTTCTCCTGCAGGCGGTAAACTCCTTTATCGTGGCATACAAAAAGGATATTATCAATAATATTGAGTTTCCATACCTGTCCCTGCGACCCGGTGATCAGTTCAAACCGGTGATTCCCTTTATAACGGTACATTCCTTTATTGGTGGCTATATACAGCGTGTTCTTATACCATACGGCATCGTAAATACTTCCTATGTCTTTGTTCTTATTCCTTACCCGTATCTCCGCCGGGTGGCTTTGTATCCTGCCTAAACCTCCGTCCAGTCCCAGCCACATATTCTGTTCACGGTCTGTCCCGATAGAGAGTACTGTGGTATGATCCAGGCCTGCATCATAACCCACATGCTTTATTATTTCCAGATCCCGGTTCATAAAGAAAAGTCCCTCTACCACACTTCCCAACAGGTGAACCGAATCGTTCAGGCAATAGGCCGAGAATATCCGTGCCTGTGCCATCCGCTGGGTATCAGGCGTTTTGACCGGTGAAACCTTTCCATTCATTTCTATCCACACTCCCTGGTCTTCGGTTATATAAACAGTAGAAGCCTCCTTCTGAAAAAAGGTAATGATACGGCCTGGTATAGAGATGCCGGTAGCGTAGTAGTTACCATTCTCCTCTTTCAGCAGTTCACTGTCAGTCTGTATATAAAGGCGATTGTTCACCAGATGGATATAATGAATTTCAGGTGCCTCCATTACAAGTAATATTTTTCCGGTCTCCGGTTAGTAGGTATATAACCGGGAGCGCGTCTGGAAGTAGATCTTATTCTGGTAACGGATTATTTTCCAGAATATCTCCGGAGAGTCATTTTGCTGGTTCTGGTAAAATCGCCTGTATTCATAATGACCGTATTCATTTCTTTCCCAGGCACCGAATTCATTATCCGCAGCAGCATACAGCAGCCGGTTATCCGGATCATAATATAAAGAACGGAAAAAGGAAGTGTTGACAGTTGTGTAATTTTTCCATTCCAGGCCATCGTATACACTTAACCCTTTAGCCGTTGCCAGAAAAACCATTTCATTTCCGTCGGTAGTAATATCCCATACCTGTACATCTCCCATATATCCGTCAGAAGATATATTCTCTACATAACTTTCTCCCAGTATGGAGTGCGTGTAAGGCAGGTAATCTGTGGCATTGAGAAAACAATTACAGAAAAGTGAGGCAAGAACCAGTGTTAATAA
>JAJPZL010000383.1 GCA_021204375.1 Bacteroides sp. | reverse complement strand
CTGGACCCGATTCTTTTTGCCCTTCCGCTTTCGGTGATGGCTATGGGGGTTGTTTGTTTGCTGACTGTACGGAGATTATGGGGGAAGTGCTGTAGCAAAGAGGTTGGAGGATTTTTTTCTTTTTATTATAAAAAAGAGGGCTATTGTTGGTAGTTAAGAAAAAAATACATATATTGGCAGATATTTTACTAAAACTAAATTTTTTATAATAAAACCGATTATATCCGCAAGGAGCATTGATCGGTTTTTATCTATTCTTTAGAAAAAATATGTTTTTGTGGAATGAAGAAAGGATCGTATATGGGGAGTATGGCTCCCCATATTTTTTTGCCGGACAGAATTGTTTTATAACCTGATTGTGGATCAACATTAAAATCTGAAGGATTTTGGTTATACGGCCGACTTTGGGATATATTTCTTTATGGTGATTCTTTTCAATCCCTAAAGGGGATTAAAAAATGGTCATAAAGGAAGATTTCTAAAAAGAGGCGTAGGATTAAAAGGGATTCTCGTAAAAGTAATCTATAGGCTGAATCAGGAATCATCTCTTTAAAACAAAGATAAACTATTAAAATGAACCCTAAACTTTTTACGGTGATCCCTAATTGTTCAAGGCGGAGCCCATCTTATAAAATAAAAGAAGGTACTCTTTTTAAAAGAATACCTTCTCTCTTTCTATATCCTGAAAAGAAACAGGAGAAATTGCCTCTTTTTATTTCTTTTTCTTTTGCTGTTGTGCGGTCCGCTCTTTCATTACCCGTTCCTGCTCTTTCTGCATAGCCTCTAACCGTGCGGCAAAACCGGATTGTTTTTTGGGTTTGGCTTTGGCTTTATTCGCTTCCAGCTGGGCAAGTAATTTATTGTCGTCAGTCACCTTTTTAAGAACGATCATAGTCACTACACTGATCAGGGTAGAGAGCAGGTAGTAGTAGTTGAGACCGGCCGGGAATTCATTCAGGATGAAGAGGAACATAACGGGTATCAGATACATCATCCATTTCATACCGGGTACCTGTTGCTGTCCGGTATCCTGCTGTTGCATCGTGAACTTGGTGTTCAGGATGGTGGTCACTGTCATCAGGAGACAGAAGAGACTCAGGTGGCTTCCCAGGAAAGGAACCTTAAAGGGCAGGTTGATGAAGGCATCGTAGGTAGATAAATCGTCTGCCCAGAGGAAGCTTTGTTGACGGAACTCAATGGCCGTCGGCACAAACATAAACATCGCCATCAGGATGGGGAACTGGAGTAGCATAGGCAAACATCCTCCCATCGGGCTAACGCCGTATTGACTATAGAGGGCCATGGTCTCCTGTTGTTTCTTCATGGCATCTTCCTGCTTGGGATATTTTTTGTTAATCTCGTCAATCTGCGGACGGAGTACTCTCATCCTGGCAGATGAAAGGAATGTTTTGTAGGTGGCAGGAAAGACTACGATCTTCACAATAATAGTGAGGAAGAGCAGTACCATACCCATGCTGAAACCGAGTCCGGATAGCCAGTCAAAGATATTGATGATAAAATATTTGTTGATCCAGCGCACAATGGGCCATCCCAGGTATACCAGTTTATCCAGGTCGAGGTCTCTGCCCTGGCTTTTGTCAATAGCACGGAGTGTTTTGTAGTGGTTCGGGCCGAAATAGTATTGCATGTGAGTAGGTTCCTGCCCGGAAGGGTCGAAGAAGGTACTCATAGTAGCCCGGTAATCTTTTACATAGCCTGAGTTGTCGGGTTCTACCCGTGAAGCGAGTTCTGTCTTTTCGAAATCGCGGTCGGCGATCAGTACGGAAGAGAAGAACCGGTTCTTGAAAGCGATCCAGTTAAGGTTCTCTTCGATGGACTTAGAGTTCTCTCCCGATTCTGAAAGATTGTTTGTTTTTCCGTTCTCGTAGTGATAGGTAATGTTGGAGTAACGGTTCTCGTAGGTGTAACTCTTTTCAAGCTGGCGGACGCGTTGTCTCCATTCAATATCCAGCTTTTGTGAAGAGGGGGAGAGTTTATTCTCCATACCGTGGGCCTGGATCGTAAAGTCTACCAGGTAGCTTCCGGGTTGGAGTGCATACGTAAAGTCTATATAACTGGCACTGTCTGCCACCAGGCGCATGGTTACACTGTTTGCTGAGGTATTTACCAGAGTAAAGTAGTAAAGCTCGGTGGGGAACTCTTCCCGGCGGTTGTAAAAGATGAAGTTGGTGGAGGTCTCTTTCTCATCAAACATCACCAGCGGATCTTTTTCTACTTCTGCATACTCTTTGAGCATAGCGGAAGTAACCAGGCTTCCTTTGTTAGTAAGGGTGAGTTTTACCACTTCGTTCTCCAGGGTTATAAATGTTTCCTGACCGCTGGTAGCAGGAAAAAAGAGGGCGGCAGAATCGCTTTGTGCCACAAAGGAAGCTGCCCGGCGGGTAGCCTCATCTGTCTGGCGGGCCTGTGCTTTTTCCAGAGCTGACTGGATGGAGTCCTGGTATTGTTGCATTTGTGCCATCTGCTCTTTGTTGGGGCGGCTTATATAGGTAAAGCCGATAAGCAGTGCACCGATCAGAACCCATCCGATCAAGGTATTTTTATCCATAAATATATTCTTTCTTTCTCTATATTAATAATTAATTATTTACTGAT
>JAJPZL010000082.1 GCA_021204375.1 Bacteroides sp. | reverse complement strand
GCATAAACCCGGCTGAGATACCTGAGAATACGGAGTCTTTAAAATCATCTGTGGTCAGACTCCCTAAAACGCCCCATCTGGAAAGTTTATTCCTATCCATGATCCCTTACTTTGAAACAGAGGAGGAACCGCAGGAGAACTTAATCAACCTGAAAATACAGGAGGGTATACTCTCTTTATTGCAGATCAATAAGAATTTCTTCTCTACTTTATTTGATTTTATAGAACCGTGGAAGATTGACATCATGGATTTTCTTACCGAAAACTACATGTACGATCTTACCATGGAAGAAATTGCTTCTTATACCGGACGCAGTTTAGCCACTTTCAAAAGGGATTTCAAGAAAATCAGCGATCTTTCTCCACAAAAATGGCTAATCCGCAAAAGACTGGAAAAAGCGCATGAATTAATCCATGAACAAGGCAGAAAAATAACCGAGGTATGCTTTGACGTTGGTTTCAAAAACCGTTCCCATTTTGCAACAGCATATAAAAACACTATGGCTATTCTCCAAGCGAGCATACAGGCAGGTAGAGATACATACTTGCATCTCCTGCATCCATATCCATAATTAGAAATATCATCCAATCGACTTCTATCTCCTTACAGGCTTTTCCGTAAGTCCGGTGTATGTCACTTTATCTTTAATCCCGGGATAAGAGGATTGACATCCATCAATTCCAGTTCCTGTACCATATCCAGCGTACCCTGTTTATATTTAATAAAATGGGGCGTTTGGATATGGCTTTGATAGGCTGCTTCGTCAGCATACATTTCAAGTATGGTTATTTTATTGGGACTTTCCTTTTCCGAAACAGCATACAAAACAAGTACACCCGGTTCTAACTGCATAGAAGCCTCTATTTCTTCTTTCAGCAATGCGTTATATTCATCCAACCGTGCAGCGTCTACCGTAATCAGGGAAAGGCGGACTTTATGAGTCTCAGGAGAAGCGGATGTGCCGGCTCTCATGGATTCTTTTTTACCGGAGAGTTTATCAAGTATTTTCTGGGCATTATCTCCCTGTGGTTCGCCAATAGATGCACCAATAATAGATACAAGCTGCCTTAACTGTGGTTCGGTCAGTCCTACGTTCATACCCATATTTATGTGCGATTGTAACATCGGATCGACTCCTGTCATTGCTACCAGTGCTCCTATAGTAGCGAGTTCCCGTTCCTGATAAGTGAGCACATCCCGTTCAAAAATATCAGCAAACAAATGCTCTTTCAGATAATTGTTAGTAGCCGGAGCAAAAGCATTGGCACCGGTAAGGTTTTTCTGGTCTGTGTTAGTCAGCTTTTCGAGTATCTCACGTCCACGGATGTATTTATCCCGTGGATCTGTTACCGGAGATGCTTCAGGACCTTCAGGGTCGTTGATACCGCTGGCTTTCCGTTCGTCAAGTACCGCCATAAAAGTATTAATTCCTTGCAGGCTGCGGGGAAATCCGGCATAGGCATACATCTGAACCAACACTTCTTTTATCTGGTTCACAGTCAGTCCCGCATCCAGTCCGGCGTTTAACTCCGTTTGAAGCGCATCCAGGTTACCTATTGCAGTATTTGCGGCAATGGTAACGATTTTCTGTTGCATGGGATTTAAACTATTTTCCATATTCTGTGCTTTTAATGGATGATAATAAACAGAGAATATACAACTCAATACGATCCATACGATCCTATATCTTCCGTTCATTTTGATTCCTCCGGTTTTACAGCTTGGGCATACTCTTCGTCACTGACAGGTTCCAGCCATCTATTTTCATTCGTCTGCGGATTGCAGGCAACAGCCATGTGTGAGAACCATTCATCCGGAGCTGCTCCGTGCCAATGTTCTATATCAGGGGCGATTTCTATCACATCGCCGGGTTACATGCGGATAGCCTCTTTTCCCCGTTCCTGATAATATCCCACACCGTCAACGGCAATAAGGATCTGACCGCCTGTGTGGCTGTGCCAGTTGTTACGGCAACCCGGCTCAAAAGTAACATTGGAGATGGGTACGTTCAATTCACTCATTTTAGTGAGTGAAGCCAGCCAAGACCTACCTGAGAAATACTGTGCATACCCGGTATTGGGGTCACCTACCGGAAAATCGCTGATTCTGGGAACTTCCCCGTGTGTTTCAGTTTTCATATCTTTATTACTTTTTACTTGTTTATTGTTGTCTGAACATGACGATAAAATTAGTGCTGTTACAAGCAGGACGAATAGTATAGGTTTCATTTTTTCTTTCTGTTTTATATTTCATTTTAAATACAATATATTTCCACACCAGTGAAGAATCAGGTAAAGATTGAGATAATCAATTGTTACTTTCTTCGACAGTTTATCCAAAGTGCTTTCAGTATTTCCATATCGGACATTCTGTATCCATATAACAAGAATCGGCTTGCAGCACATCGGTTATTCACTCCATTTTCCGTTTGGGTGGGTTCTGCCTGATAAACTCCGTATTCCGGAATAGGTATTTCTATTCCATTATTCATCTTTACTGTTTTCATATCTACGCTTTTTTAAACAGGTACAACAATCTACCCTACAAAGAAAAAACAAAAATCTCCAAATTATTTTGTTTTACAGCTCAATTTATTTGTTGAAAGGCTCATTTTATTAAAGACCTTTCACATGAAC
>JAJPZL010000041.1 GCA_021204375.1 Bacteroides sp. | reverse complement strand
GTATATTTGTCTATGCGAGAGACAACGCCGCCTGGTAAGATCAATCTGTAAAGATGCGTATTATGAAAAATTTTTTATTATTTTATATTCTCATTTTATTGAATATGGATTGCCTGGCACACACAACCCACCAGAAACTGACAGACCAGTACAATTTTTCCAATATCACTATTGAAGACGGGCTGCTTCACAATTATGTGGATAGTATCTTCAAAGACAGCAAAGGTTTTTTGTGGTTCTCTACCTTCGGAGGACTCTCCCGGTATGATGGATATGAATTTGTACACTACACCACCTCCAGTGAAGCCGTCCGGCTCAAAAGTAACTTTGTAAGAATGGTATGCGAAGATGAGTTTCATCGTCTCTGGATCGCATCCGAAGGAGGGATAGACATTTTAGACCTGCAGACAAACCAGTTAGTAAATTTACCCGGAGTGGAAATATTCCGGTATGAAGAGAGCTCACACCTGTTAAAGGATCAGGAAGGTAAGCTATGGATCGTAACCCCAAATAACCTCTATTCCGTCACTTTCACCGAAACAGGAAATATCCGGAATGTGGCTTTTCTCCATACCCCCCATAATCCGGAAGCGGTTACCCTCTCAACCATAAGTGAGATCAACCACGAAATATGGATCGGACAAAATAACCAGATCTTCCGGGTCCGCGAAAAGAGTCCTGCTACTCTTACAGCACAAACCATATTCCCGGAAAACACGTTTTACGCTGCCGCTGAGATACACCACCTGTTACAAAAAGGGAACCAGGTATGGATCGGCACTAACCTGGGACTCTATTGCTACAGTTTAACAAGCAAAGAGATCAAACAATACCAGCACACAGAGCACAATCCTTTATCACTGACACAAAGTTATATTACCTTTCTGGCACTCACCGAAACCGAAGAACTAATCGTAGCGACCCTGAAAGGCCTGAATTTTTATGATCCCTTCACCGATAGCTTCTTCCGGATCGTACAGGATGAATATGATACAGAGAGATCCATTAATTGTAATTTTATAAATTGTCTCTTTACAGACGGCAATATTATCTAGATCGGTAGCGAGATCGGAGGAGTTAACAAAATGGTGAAACGGGACCTCATCCTTGAAAGTTACTTTTACGAAAAGGATAGACCGGGTAGTTTACCCAATAACCCGGTTAATTCTATTTTTGAAGATAGTCAGGGGAACCTCTGGGTAGGAAACATGGAGAGAGGATTAAATATGAAACCAAAGAACAGCAACAGTTTTCTTCACTACAGGCATTCGAACTTTCATCCAAACAGTTTAAGCCACAATTCCGTAAGTGCTATCACCGAAGATAACCAAGAACGATTATGGATCGCCACCTGGGGAAGAGGGCTCAATAGGATCGATCTGAACCAGAAAGGCCACCATTACTCTTTTACCTATTACGAAACACAAACCACAGAATTAAGAAGCAACTTTATAGGGTGTCTGGCCTATGATACCATTAATAACGGACTCTGGATCGGAACACTCAACGGACTCCACTTTTACGATTTTACAAACGATCACCTCAAAGCAATTCCCCTGAGTCTGGATAAATATATAAATAACTCCATGGTAGGCATGCTCATTGATAGCAGATCCAGACTATGGGTAGGAACTTCGCGGGGATTGTTGATCGTAGACCTGTTATCCTTTGCCCGAAGCCATTCCGGCTTCACCTATCAGTTCCTGGAAAACAAACTGGATCAACCAGGCTCCCGGGAAACCGAAAAGATCAATTGTATTTATGAAGATAACCAGGGTACTATCTGGCTGGGGAGTCATGGTTACGGACTCTACCAACTTATTTCAGAAGAAAATAATAAATTTGAGTTTGTAAGTTTTACTACCCGTGACGGATTATCCAATAATAGTATTTTCGGGATACTGGAAGATAACAATAACAATTTATGGCTCAGTACTAACCATGGGCTCTCCTGCTATCATATATACAACCGGACCTTTACCAATTTCTACAAATCCGACGGTATCCTGAGTAATCAGTTTTACTGGAATACTTACTGCAGATCAAGAATTGACAGTACTTTATATTTCGGGAATCTCTAGGGATTAATAGGCATACAAGACATCCGGAAACGCAAAAGAACGATAGAGAAAGAGGTGGTACTGACTAAACTGCTTATTCTGAATGAAACCATCTTACCTCACAATAACCGATACCTGGATTGTGATATAAGTTGTACCGGCCATCTTTTCCTCCATGAGCGTGATAAATCATTTTCCATAGAATTCTCCGCACTTGATTTTGAAAACACGCCTAAGATCAGATATGCTTACCGGCTGAAAGGATTCGATAAAGAGTGAATCAGTACCAATAATGAAAGACACTTTGCCAGCTATACCAACCTGAATCCGGGAAATATATATTTCAGGTTAAAGTAGAGGAGGAAGAAGAGAACAATGAACATGTAATCCGTGAACTCTCCATCACCGTTCAACCTTTCTTTTATAAGACATGGTGGTTCTATTCCTTTATAACTTTCCTTATTATGGTGGGGATCACCTCTTTTTACCTCTGGCGGATCTCCTCGCTCGAGAAACAAAAAGAGATACTGACACAAAAAGTAAAGAGCCGCACCCATGCACTGGAAAATAAAACGATCGAGCTCTCCAGACA
>JAJPZL010000479.1 GCA_021204375.1 Bacteroides sp. | reverse complement strand
CTATTTGTGTAGATACCTTATTTAAAGAACCATCTGCCTGAACAGATAGTTTATCTCAATTTCTATTCATGCCCTATTAATAGAACCAACGTACATAATCAAAATCCTGGCGATGCGGAAGATTAGGATTCTTCGGGAACATACGATAAGCTATTTTAAAGCTACCCGCATTCGAAATAGCATGTTTCGCTACAAATGTATAAAGATTACCTTCTTTCTTCACCACTTCAAACGGATCAATGCTGTAAATACGCTGACGGCCCTCTTTATCAGTATAAGTAGTTACCAATTCCAGACCAATCGCATCATTTAATCCCTTTTCGTCAATCACATAGGTAATTGTATACTCTTTTCCGCTTTCAATAGCACTATTAACCAGCTCTTCACTCTTTTCAGAAGAAACAACCTCAATAGAATCCCATCTGGCGGCTACCTCTTCTTTCCAGTTGGCAATCTCCTTCGCTTTCGCATAATTATTAGCAGCCAGCACATGGAAACGTTTAGCCAATTTGTTATAGAACTTGCTGAAATAGTCATCCAACTGACGCTTCATCGTATAGTGAGGAGCGATCTGCGCGATAGAATTCTTAATAGTTCTAACCCATCCTTCAGAGTATCCCTTCTTATTGCGTGTATAATAAAGCGGTATGATCTCAGTCTCCAGGATACTATAGATAGTAGCAGCATCCAGCTGATCCTGATGCTCCTGGTTCTGGTAAGTACGCTTTTCTGTAAGCGCCCAGCCAGCCCCTTCACGGTAACCTTCCAGCCACCATCCGTCAAGCACAGAGAAGTTTACCACACCATTCATCAATGCTTTCTCTCCCGATGTACCCGAAGCTTCCAGCGGACGTGTCGGAGTATTCAACCAGATATCTACACCGGAAACCAGACGACAGGCCAACGTCATATCATAATTTTCCAGGAAGATGATCTTGCCCAAAAACTCCGGACGGCGTGAAACCTCAATAATACGTTTGATGAGCCCCTGACCTGCACCATCGTGCGGGTGAGCCTTACCGGTAAAGAGGAACTGTACCGGATAATCAGGATTGTTAACGATCTTAGCCAGACGATCCAGATCCGTAAATAAAAGATGTGCACGCTTATAAGTAGCGAAACGACGCCCGAAACCAATAAGCAACGTATTCGGATTGATCTTATCCATCAACGACACAAGCCTTGAAGGATCTCCCTGATTTTTCAACCAGGTTTCCCGGAACTGAATACGGATATAATCAATCAGTTTATTTTTCATATCCTGACAAGTCTTCCAGATCTCTTCATCAGATACACTGTAAATAGCCTCCCAGATCTTAGGATTAGACTGATCGTGCAGAAAGTTCTCATCAAAATGTTTTCCATACAATTGTTTCCACTCTGTCGCACACCAGGTAGGAAAGTGAACTCCATTAGTTACATAACCCACATGACTCTCTTCCGGGAAATAACCCTTCCAGATGGAAGAGAACATCTTCTGAGAAACCTTTCCATGGAGCCAGCTTACACCGTTCACTTCCTGAGAAGTGTTACAGGCAAAAACCGACATACAGAAACGCTCCTGCTGATCACCCGGATTATTACGTCCCATATCCATCAGGTCATTCCAGGAGATTCCCAGTTTTTCAGGATAACCACCCATATATTTACCGAAGAGTCCTTCGTCAAAATAGTCATGGCCGGCAGGAACCGGAGTATGTACAGTATAAAGGGAAGAAGCACGTACTACTTCAAGAGCCTGTTCGAAAGTAAGACCTTCAGCTACATAATCACAAAGACGCTGTACATTGATAAGAGCAGCATGCCCTTCGTTACAATGGTAAATATCTTTCTTGATTCCAAGAGCTTTCAAAGTCAGCATACCTCCGATACCTAACAGAATCTCCTGTTTCAGACGGTTTTCCCAGTCACCTCCATAGAGCTGATGAGTGATCGAACGGTCAAATTCACTATTCATCTCATTATCAGTATCCATCAGATAAAGAGCGATACGACCTACATTTACACGCCAGACATAAGCATATACCATATAACTCAGGTAAGGTACTTCCACGACCATAGGCTGACCATTTTCATCCATTACACGTTCAATAGGAAGACTACCAAAGTTCTGAGCCTCATAGTTGACAATTTGCTGCCCGTCCATAGTAAGAGACTGTGTAAAGTAACCGTAACGATATAAGAATCCGACAGCACACAGGTCTACATTGCTGTCAGAAGCCTCTTTCAGATAGTCACCAGCCAATACTCCCAGACCTCCCGAATATATTTTCAGTACGGTTGATAAACCATACTCCATACTGAAATAGGCAACAGAAGGACGTTTACTGTCCGGTTTAACGTCCATGTAAGCTCTGAACTTATCATAAACATCATTCATTCTTTTAATAATTGCTTTGTTCTTGGCAAGTTCCTCCAGTCTTTCATAGCTCATACACTCTACTAACATAACTGGATTCTGACCTGCTTCTTTCCAAAGCACAGGGTCCAGGTCTCTAAATAGTTCGGTAGCCTCATGATTCCAGGACCACCAGATGTTCCGGGAAAGTTCAGCTAACTTTTCTAACTCCCCGGGAACACGAGACTTTACAGTTACATCTTTCCAGTTAGGAGTGTTTACGTGACTAACTTTAACCTTCATAATTTCTAAATATAGTTAATGAACAAAT
>JAJPZL010000446.1 GCA_021204375.1 Bacteroides sp. | reverse complement strand
AAATTATGGCGTTACAATGTGGTATTGTCGGTCTTCCGAACGTAGGAAAATCGACTCTTTTCAACTGTTTAT
Organism: Bacteroides sp.; assembly: GCA_021204375.1. GTDB lineage: Bacteria > Bacteroidota > Bacteroidia > Bacteroidales > Bacteroidaceae > Bacteroides. The sequence continues at coordinate 2,598 of JAJPZL010000446.1, read as the reverse complement.
CCAATGCAAAAGCACAGGCTGCAAACTTCCCTTTCTGTACCATAGAACCCAATGTAGGAGTAATTACCGTTCCTGACGAACGTCTTAATAAACTGGCGGAACTGGTAAACCCGAACCGCATCGTACCTACTACCGTAGAGATTGTAGATATAGCCGGATTGGTAAAAGGGGCGAGTAAAGGAGAGGGATTGGGAAATAAGTTCCTGGCCAACATCCGGGAGACCGATGCTATCCTGCATGTATTGCGTTGTTTTGACGATGAGAATGTAATCCATGTGGACGGAAGCGTTAACCCGGTAAGAGATAAAGAGATCATTGATTATGAGCTGCAATTGAAAGACCTGGATACGATCGAGAACCGGATCCAGAAAGTACAGAAGCAGGCACAGACAGGTGGTGATAAAGCCGCTAAACTGATGTGCGATGTGCTGGTACGTTTTAAAGAGGCCCTGGAACAGGGGAAATCGGCTCGTACAGTAACTTTTGATACCAAGGATGAAGAGAAGGCTGCCAAAGAACTCTTCTTATTAACCAGCAAACCGGTATTATATGTGTGTAATGTCGATGAAAGCAGTGCGGTAAAGGGGAATAAATATGTGGATATGGTACGGGAAGCAATTAAGGAGGAAGGGGCTGATATCCTGATCGTAGCTGCTAAAACCGAATCGGATATAGCGGAGCTGGAAACGTATGAAGATCGCCAGATGTTCCTGGAAGAGGTAGGCCTGGAGGAGTCCGGTGTAGCCCGCCTGATCAAAGCTGCTTATAAATTGCTGAACCTGGAAACCTATTTTACGGCCGGTGTACAGGAAGTAAGAGCGTGGACCTATCTGAAAGGGAACAAAGCTCCTCAGTGTGCAGGAGTTATCCATACAGACTTTGAAAAAGGCTTTATCCGGGCTGAGGTGATCAAATATGAGGACTTTATCCAATATGGTTCGGAAGCTGCCGTTAAGGAAGCCGGTAAACTGAATGTGGAGGGAAAAGAGTATATTGTTCAGGACGGAGATATTATACATTTCCGTTTTAATGTATAAAAAGCTATGATCAACTATCTGGTAGTCGGAACAGGCGGTGTAGGAGCAAGTATAGCTGCTTTTTTACAGTTAGGAAATAAAAATGTAGAGTGTATCGCCCGGGGAGAACACCTGGAACGGATCCGCGAGGGTGGCCTTGTCATGGAAAGTACCCTGAAAGGAAATCAGACCGTACCGCTGGAGGTTTACTCTTCGGAAGAGTATATGGGAAAAGCGGATGTGATCTTTGTTTGTGTAAAGAGTTATTCGTTAGATTCGGTGATTGACCTGATCTGGAAAGCTTCTCATAACGATACAGTCGTTATTCCTATACTAAATGTATATGGAACGGGGCCGAAACTACAACAGAAGCTTCCCGGTGTAACGGTACTGGACGGATGTATCTATATTGTAGGGTATCTTACCGGACCGGGCCAACTGAAACAGGTCGGTAAAATATTCCGTATAGTATACGGAGCTTATAAAGATAGCCAGGTAGACCGGGAGTTACTTCTACACATACAGAAGGATCTGGTAGAGTGTGGTATAAAGGCTGATCTTTCGGAAGATATCCAAAGAGATACTTTTGTAAAGTGGTCTTTTATCTCAGCTATGGCTTATACAGGAGCTTATTATGAAGCGCCTATGGGAGAGGTACAGAAGCCGGGAGAGATCCGGGAAACGTTTAAAGGGTTACCTGCAGAAAGTCAGCAGATAGGTTTAAAAGTCGGTATTCTATTTAAAGAGGATCTGGTGGAGTATAATTTAAAAGTTATTGATAAATTAGCACCCGAAAGTACTTCTTCCATGCAACGGGATATTGAAAAAGGAAATAACTCGGAAATTGACAGCCTGTTGTTTGAAATGATCCGTCTGGCTGAAGAGTATGGAATTGAGATCCCGACTTACCGGAAGGTAGCGGAAAAGTTCAGGAAGTAACTCCGGTAATATAGTAATCAAAACAGATATTGTTATGTCAAACCTTTTGTTAGCGATCACCTGGAATCCGGATCCCGAAATAGTGAATATTTTCGGTATTTCACTCCGGTATTATGGACTCTTATGGGTGATTGGTTTAGCTTATGCATTCTATGTGGTTCGTTATCAGTACCGTGATAAAAAGATCAGTGAAGAGAAGTTTGAACCGCTCTTTTTCTATTGCTTTTTTGGAATCCTGATCGGTGCACGTCTGGGGCATTGTCTTTTTTATCAACCTGAATATTACCTGGCTCATCCGCTGGAAATGATACTACCGGTGAAAATCACTCCTGACGGATGGAAATTTATTGGTTATCAGGGCCTGGCGAGTCATGGGGGTACACTGGGGCTTATCATTGCATTATGGCTCTATTGCTGTAAGACCAAAATGAACTACCTGGATGTAGTGGATATGATCGCTGTGGCTACCCCTATTACAGCCTGTTTTATTCGTCTGGCTAACCTGATGAATTCGGAAATTATCGGTAAGGTTACTACGGTGCCCTGGGCATTTATCTTTGTACAGGAGGATATGTATCCCCGGCATCCGGGACAACTCTATGAGGCTATTGCTTACCTAATACTCTTCTTTATAGAGATCTAT
>JAJPZL010000254.1 GCA_021204375.1 Bacteroides sp. | reverse complement strand
GGATATTACCAGCTCAGACAGGCTATGCCCAGCCAAACAGTAGAATTTAAAAGCGAAGAAGCAATAAATCTGAAAGAGACTATTAAAATCATAAAAACAAAGAACGGATAGATTTACCACCGGCATCCACCCGTTCTTATTTTATCATCGTCTCTTTCAGATAACTTTTGGTTCTTTTTAAATCAGTGCTCAGTTGCGGATTATCCTGTTTCATGGCTTCTACCAGCTCCTTTACCCGGGAAGGATCACTGCGTAAGACACGCATTTCCGGTTCTGTTATACCTACCAGTTGCATAAAACCAAGTTTGCCGTGTACTGTATCTACTTCCGGTAACTCCGTATCCTCTACTATCAGCAACGCTGTAATAGCAGAGGGAACATCCCGGTTAACAGAGGTACCATCGCCCGCAATATAGTGGTAAGACTCAAACCATTTTTGACTTCGAAAGGTGTAACGGGCCAGATTTGCCATCATATCGATCGCCCACATACACTCCCGGGCAGACTCTGCTGCCAGCTTCATCGTTATTTCATATCCCCAGCCATTATACTCCTGCCCATATCTCTCGGGGTCGGCATAGAGATCTGACATTCCATACGTAACAATATGTTTGTAACCTTTTCCGGAGGTATAAATACTATAACCATCCAGATACTGATCCCCTCCCATACTGGCACGGGCCGTCAGATTGGTTCCGTAATGTTCTGGCTGCTGATCACCATACAGCCTTTCCATACAGGTATCGATCATCTCCCAACCCGGTGCCCAGGTATCATCTTCCTGAACCTTTTTCTTATATTCTTCAAGAGTCATATCACTAATTTTAAAGATAAACTCCAAATGTACACATAAAAAACCAGATTTCTATCTAATGACCAGGCTACCGGGCTTATGAAATTTCTCTCTCAGGAGATCCCTGCTTTCTAGAATTATAAAACGTATGCTTAAAGTTTCCCTAACGGTTTGTTTATACCGCAAAATGTTAGTAAGTTTACCCGGGTATCAAACTTATTTTTCCCCGTGCTTATACCAGATAAACCAGCATGTATGGAAAACTTTTCATCTATCCAGCTGTTTATAGTATAGTAATTTCATTTGTAAACCATACTAATATGAATATAAAAAAGATTCTGGGTGTCATTCTTTTGTTACTCATTATTTTAATTGCAATAGTAGTGGCTAAAACATTCACTTACCCATTTACCAAAGTAGAGACAGAAACTCCCGTAGTAACCACTGCTCCTTCCGGTACTACAGTTTCCCCAAAGGCTCTCCAGCGTTTTGCAGGAGGTATCCGTATACCAACTGTTAGTTTCGTGGATTACAGCGAAACCTTGTTTGAACCTTTCGACCGTTTTAAATCGTATCTGGCAGAGAGTTATCCGGAAGTATTCCGAACCATGGATACCCTTACTATTAATAAATATGGTATCGTTTTACACTGGAAAGGAAAAGATTCGTCAGCCAAACCCATCCTTTTTCTTTCCCACTACGATGTAGTACCGGTAGCCGATTATGATCCGCAAACACTAACAGAAGATTCTACAGCCATTGTTTTCAGACCCGAAGATACTCCACTCCCACCCATTGATACGATACAAACCAGCTGGACCTATCCACCCTTTTCAGGCGCAGTGGCCGGTGGCCGTCTGTATGGCAGAGGTTCATTGGATATGAAGTGTATGCTCTTTAGTGTGATGGAGGCAGCTGACACCCTGATAGCAGAAGGCTACTAACCAGCCCAGGATATCTGGTTCGCGTTCGGACACGACGAAGAGGTCGGTGGCAGAGAAGGAGCCTATAAAATAGCCCAATATTTTAAAGAACAAAATATATCTTTTGACGCAGTATACGACGAAGATGGGATCATTGCCGCCCCTGGATCTGCTCTGAAAGATGTGACACGCCCGCTGGCCCTGGTAGGTTTGGGGGAAAAAGGTTTTCTCACCTTACGTATTAAAGTAAACGGCCTGGGAGGACACTCCTCTATGCCACCGGCCAAAAGCTCTCTGGTCTATGCTGCGGAAATTATTGAAAAGCTCAATAATAACCAGATGCAAGCCCGGCTTATTCCACCGATTGAATCTTTTCTGGGAAAAGTAGGTAATTACATGAGTTTTCCTGCACGTGCTGCTATTGCAAACCAGTGGTTACTTAAACCGGTACTGATGAGTACCCTATCCAAATCTCCTGCCTCTAACGCGTTGATACGCACTACTACAGCCATCACCATGGCTAAAGGAAGTGATGCCCTCAATGTAATAACCACGCAGGCAGAGATCACGGTTAATTTCCGTATCCTACAAGGAGAAACCGTAGACGATGTAATTGCTCACGTCACAAAATTATGTGAGGGATACCAGGTAGAGATTGAAAATGTCTCTGCCCGTGAACATTCCGGCCTTTCACCGGAAGACTCCCGGGGATTCCAGGCCATCCGGAATGCCATGGAAAAGGTCTATCCGGAAGCAATTGTATCTGCTTATATTAGCATCGCGGGAACAGATGCTTACAAATACCAGATCGTAAGTGATCATATTTATCGTTTCCTGCCTCTTTACCTGAATCAGGAGGAACAACGTTTACTTCATAACGATAACGAATATATCAAGATTGAGACATTTGGTAAAATGATCACTTACTTTAAAGAGATTATGGTGAATTATTAAAAAG
>JAJPZL010000362.1 GCA_021204375.1 Bacteroides sp. | reverse complement strand
TGCCAGCGCTCCTGCGGATAGCAGTACCAGAGAGATAAACAGGATATATATTTTAAAGACTCCTTTCATAGATTCTTATTTATTTTATTGAATTTACTCGGTAATATTAGCTTCAAAGAGCAGATAGCCATCGATCAGGTGGAATACGGAACGTGGCCCGATATAGTTACTATGGGTAAGACCGGGAATGACCACGCCTCCTCCAATACCACTGATCAGCACTTTACCGTCTTCAGAGAAATCCCGCGGAGAGAATGCCAGTCGTTCTCCTTGTTTGGATACATCGACAAACATTCTTTCGTTCACCACACCCAGAGAGGCTTCAGTAACGCGCAGGGTTGAATTTACCCGCAAACCCTCTTCGTAATAGTTACCATTGGAGATCATAATACCTGGCAGACCGTCATCCGGCATCACATATCCGGAGAGGAAGTGAGTCAATACAAAGTTGGATACTTTGTTGCGCATCTCATTATCGAACTCTGTACTGCTTTGATTTAGTTTGGGGGAATCGGGCTCTACCAATATGCCCTGCTCTATCAACTTATAGATTGATGTATTGGAAGAGAAAAGTATGGTATAGGCACCTGTACCTACTCCGGAAATATTTCCATCACTACTGACACGGGTAGCCTTCAGGTAGTCCAGAAAAAGACTCGCTTCCGGATTCCGGGCTACATACTCCTGAATAAATTCATAGAGACCCGGATTACTCCAGCGGGCATCTCCGGAAAGGGTATTACGGGCACTATATTCCAGGGCCTTATCGACTGTATATACGAACCCATTGTTATAGGTATCGTTATAGGTAAGTTCTACCTCCTGATTTTCTATAATATTACCGATAGCCTGCAAATAGGTTTTTTCATTCTCATTCCTGTAGCGGATCATATCGCCATATTGATTGACGGCAAAGCCATAGCCATTATATTCAGGAAGAGTTTCTTTGAATTCAAGTGGGATAGTTGAGGTACGGAAAAAACTCCCTGACGGATAATACGATCCATCCGGGTAGATACATTGGCACCATCCGAATGGGTAAAGGAGCCATCCCCGGAGTTGTGTACAAACCCATCTGCTGCCAGTACAGTATTGAGAGTAAGACAAAGAGTATAACTCACATTGGGTTGAGAAGTAATTTTACTCTTCATAAACTCTGTTTTCAAAGCCGTAGAGTAGGCATCATCCAGCCAGCTAAAGGCGGGATTAATAAGAAATTCGGCATAAACCGTTTCGAAGTATTTACTCTTAATTACATCATCGGTATAATAGAAAATACCGTTACTGGCCATAAAAGCCTCTTTAATACTACCCTCCAGAAAATCAGGACCGTTCCGTCCCTCGCCGTTGAGATACTCGCCATTGGAGTTTTGTGCCATTTTGTAGTGGGAAGGCCAGAGCAGCATATCACTCATATGAGCTTTCAGGAAATAATCGAATATTTCAACCGGAATTAGTTCAATGTTATCGGTATATTTATAAAGAGTCTCTTTAGAGAATTTTTCAACGGCTTCATTGGAAGGAACGATCAAGGTATAACCACCCTGTTCATAACGCAAACTGTTGGAGGCATAATTCTCCCGGTTCAGACTATAAGGGATCGTTGCGAATTCCTTTTTAAAAATAGTGGTAATAGCACTATCCGGATAGATCTTTTTATACTCTTCGGCCAGTGCCACATCTTCTTCGTAAAGTACATAACGATGGGTTCCGGCTATTTCATAATATAAAAATTCGCGGAATTTACTGTATTTCTCATTCCCGTTCACCATTTCGTCCAGATTCTTTAGCGGATAGGGAACAACTGAAACTTCATGGATAATACCGTTCTCGGCATAAATATCCCGGTTCACGATCTCTCCGGCTGCTACATTGGCACCTACATAGTTGGTATGGAGATAAAAAGCTGTATAATCCAGCTCTCCCAGAGAATTACCTCCCATAAAACTGCCGGTAAATACCGGTATTCCCCGGTAAGGAGTGTAGATGTTTACATTCGTTCCTTTAGCATCTATATCCACCACCCAATGTTCTTCGCCCTGGCCTTTCTCCTTATAGATGGTTTTATAATAGGAGGTCATTTTACGCATCCCTGTACCTTCTACCCAGGCATTACTTACAATGGCATCGCACAGACGGGAATACTCGAACTTATTATAAACTAAAGAGTAACCGATAATTTTATTCAGCTCTGCTACCGGTATATCCTCTACCGACTTATATCCTTTCTCATTAAGAAATTTCTGAAAAGCATCATCGTTGGGAGCAAAAACAGTGTAGTTTCCCGATCCACATACTACCTGGCTGTACAATGTTTTATCTACAGCCTGCAGATACATAGTGAACTTGCCTCTTTCCTGGAGTACCTCATAAACGGGAGGTTCCAGCCAATCGGGCCTTTTGTAGTAGTCATCGTTATTATCCGTGCAGCTCATCAGGAAAGAAAGCAGGAACAACAAGAACAGACTACTGACTAAATGGACTTTCATGCAAAAGTGAGGTATAAAAGAACGAAAAATAATTTTTTTCACATACAGTGAAAAATGCCTCCTTTTTCTGGCATCATTTAATGCGTGTCTCATAGCTTTAAGAATTAGTAAATAAATTTTCGTGTTTCATTTTAGCCCCTGATGATCACGAACCTTTTCCTTTTTTACTATAATGTAACATCTAAGGC
>JAJPZL010000003.1 GCA_021204375.1 Bacteroides sp. | reverse complement strand
AGAAGTTATTCATACCTTATAGATTCTGCCGGATGTATCCGGGTGATCAGGTAAGAGGGTCCCACCAACATCAGTACTGAAACCAGTAATGTGCCTATATTAAGTAGTAAAAACCACCAGATATTAAAAGAGACAGGTACACTGGCCACATAATAGGTTTCCGGATCAAGCTTCATCAGGTCAAACCGGGATTGCAGGAAACAGATCATGAGCCCGATAGCGTTTCCCCATAGCATTCCCTTACCGATCAGGAATACGGAGAACCAGAGAAAGATCTTCCGGATCGTCCTGTTATCGGCTCCCAGCGCCTTTAATATCCCGATCATATTGGTACGCTCCAGAATAATAATAAGTAATCCGGATATCATGGTAAACCCGGCAACCCCTATCATCAGGGTTAGAATGACCCATACATTTAAGTCCAGCAATCCCAGCCAGGCAAAGATCTGTGGATTGAGGTCTTCTACATCCTGTACAAAATAGGTACCGCCGTATCCATCTTCCAGGGTATCATATACCTCCCCGATATCATATGCGGTATCCTCCAGTTTATTGTAATCTGCAATACGGATCTCGGCCCCTGTTACCTGCCCGGACTCCCAGTTATTGAGCCGGTTCACGGTATAAAGGTCTGTAACGAGGAAGAGTTTATCGTATTCGGAGAAGTTGGTCTGGTAAATACCCGCTACCGTTAATGCACGGGCACGTACTTCTTTCTCAATAAAATAGGTCAGTATTTTATCACCTGTACTGAGTTGCAGATCAGCTGCAATGGTACTGGAAATAAGCACCTGGTTGGTAGCCATTGTATCTGAGAAGAGCGGAATTTCTCCCTCCAGCAGATGATCCCGGAAAAATTCCAGATCATACTCCGGCCCCACTCCTTTAAGCACAATTCCCTGGAAGGCATCGTCGGTTTTAATAATTCCCGGCTTGGTACTGTAACGTTGTACATGCACTACATTGGGAAAACCGGCCAGATCCTCCATAACCAGCGAATCGATAAAAACCGGCTGGGTTTCATAAGAACGGATGGCATCGAAGTTATGGATATGGATATCAGAGCCGAATCCGGTTATTTTATTCCGGACCTCCTTTTTAAAGCCAATCACTACCGCAACGGATACGATTATCACTGCCAGGCCGATAGCGATACCGACCATGGCGATCAGAACAGCAGGACGGGAAACCTGTTTCCCCTCCTCCTTATCCCGGTAAATACGTTTGGCTATAAAAAGTTCAAGCATTTTCCTTTTCGGTTATCTTCTTAACCGATGCGACCCGGATATTGTTCCAGTACTTTACCCAGTATAAAAAGAGCCCGGGTAAGATCTTCTTTTTTGAGTACGTACGCAATACGTACTTCATTCACTCCGGTGCCGGGAGTGGTATAAAATCCGGAAGCAGGAGCCATAAATACGGTCTCTCCTTCGTAGTCAAACTCAGAGAGACACCAGGCACAGAACTTATCGGAATCATCTACCGGCAAACGGGCTACGGTATAAAAGGCTCCCATCGGAATGGGTGAATAGACACCGGGGATCTTATTAAGTCCGTCGATCAGGCATTTGCGACGTTCTACATACTCGTCGTATATTTCACGCATATACTCTTCACCGGCATCTAAAGAGGCCTCGGCAGCGATCTGCCCGATAAGGGGCGGGCTCAGACGGGCCTGACAGAACTTCATTACCGCTTTCCGCACCTCTTCATTTTTGGTAATAAGGGCACCGATACGGATACCACATTCCGAATAGCGTTTGGAGACGGAATCAATAAGCACCACATTCTGTTCGATACCTTCGAGATGGCAGGCCGAAATATAGGGAGAACCTGTATAGATGAACTCTCTGTAAACCTCATCCGAAAAGAGGAACAGATCGTATTTTTTTACCAGATCACGGATCTGGTTCATCTCCCGGCGTGAATAGAGGTAACCGGTAGGATTATTGGGATTACAGATCAGGATCCCTTTGGTACGCTCACTGATCAGCTCTTCAAACTTCTCTATTTTGGGAAGTGCAAATCCCTCTTCAATGGAAGTAGGAATGCTGCGTATGACGGCTCCGGCAGAGATGGCAAAGGCCATATAGTTGGCATAGGCGGGTTCGGGTACTATAATTTCATCCCCCGGGTTCAGGCAGGAGAGAAAAGCGAAAAGTACTGCTTCAGATCCGCCGCTGGTCACAAAAATATCGTCGACAGTAAGGTTTATATTGAATTTTTTGTAATATCCTGTCAGTTTTTTGCGGCAAGTTCTGAATCCGGCGCTGGGACTGTACTCCAGCACTTTACGATCCAGGTTACGTATCGCCGCCAGTGCCGGTTCGGGGGTAGGAAGATCGGGTTGCCCGATGTTCAGGTGATATACATGAATCCCTCTCTGTTTGGCGGCATCGGCCAAAGGAGCGAGTTTTCTGATCGGCGAAGCCGGCATTTCATGACTGCGAACGGAAATTGTTGGCATAATGTTTTAATTAATATTTTTAAATAACCCGGTATCCTGCTCAGGTTTCCGGAACCGGGTTCTACCCTAACTTATAAAGAGTTGCAAAGATAAAAGTTCACAGGGAACCAAACAAGCAATTACTTAACAAAATAAATCTATGTTATAAGAGTTTATCTTTTCCGGGAGAATGCGGGATTCTGGAAAATTATCTATATTTTTGTTCCACAAGTAA
>JAJPZL010000148.1 GCA_021204375.1 Bacteroides sp. | reverse complement strand
TTATATAGTAACGCGGGTATCATCCCCTCTATAACAACAAATAAACACTGCTTTTTCTTTATTATTCCAGCTATTTCTATCAGAGAAGAGACTTTCCGGGTATTATAGCCAGGGACAAACCTGCCAAAAAGACTATTTCCCGCAAACACTGATTCGAAAAATATAACATAAAAAGCTCAGCAAAAAACTATTTTTTCTTACTGAGCTTCGAAAAGAGAAAAGGACTTTACATACCCCTACTATAAATATCCCTCTCTTTATAACTTTTTATTTTTCAAATGTCGGATCCCTCCGAATTGGAGAAGAACAAAGCATCACTACATACTTCATTCTCCTGAAAAATAAACATCAACGTCCCTTCCGGAGTAGTTACGAGTATATCCAATGGAAAAACTTTTTTAGTATTTACCCGCATTACTTCGTGCCGTGAAAAAGCTTCCCGTATCTCCTGCATGGTTTTACCAATATACTGCGGTAACCGTTTGTCGTAAAAAGGGTTTTTACCCAATGTTCTCAATAAATCTTCATCTGTAAATTCCATGTAATAGTTTTGTCTTCAGATTATCCACAATTATAGCATAATCCGCTGGAACGAAACCGGAAAACAGGATAAGATCAGGCTGCCCTCTGATATTCCTCCCTTTGGATACTTTTATAGTAAACAGGTATCTGCTCACAGACACCTGTTCTACAGTTTTTACCGGCATTTTTCACATGTCACTCCACTCACAGGGGGCAAAGGTAAGGAATTTTTTAAACAACCCAAAAAACGGCGTACCAGTAATTTTATTACGCTGTTCTTCTTACTCTTTCTATACTATTGTCCCATATTCTCTCTTTTTAAAACGTCAGATTTATTATATACCGGATGCTTCTCGATCACTACCAACCTGTTCTCATACCTGAACTTCTGGGGTATTACTCTTCCGATCCTGCTTTTGGAAACGCCCAGGTATTCCCGTCTGTGCGCCGTATAAAGCGCATCTATACTGGTATAATAAATCTTTTCACCACTCTCCTTAAAAGTTACAACATAGATATACTTCATAATCCTACTGTTTAGATCATTATTCTAACCTTAGAAAAGGTGTTATTTGACGGTAACTACCACATGAAAGAGTGTAAAAGCCGGATAAGGCAGCAGGGTAAATAAGAATCTTTCCTTTCCGGGTAAAGGTAAAGGAATAAACCCGAACAGACAAATTACAGAGTGGTTGTTTTCTAACTAATAACCGGCAGGTTTCGGTTCTCTCCGGATATAAATAAAGCCACGGCTCTTTTAGTAACACTTTACCTCAGGATCCCTCCATCCTTTCTATATAAAAAGAGGTATTCCGGCTATCCGGAACACCTCTTCTCTATATAAAATAAACTGTTTATCGATCAATAGGCAAATAAAGGATAACTCTTCATGGTCTCATTCACCCGTTTACGTACAGAAGCAATCACCTCTTCGTTATCAATATTGGAGAGTACCGTTTCAATCATTTCGGCAATCTCTGCCATCAGCTCTTCTTTGGCACCCCGGGTAGTGATAGCCGGAGTACCCAGACGGATACCTGAAGTCTGGAAAGCAGAACGGCTATCGAAAGGAACCATGTTCTTATTGACAGTGATATCGGCAGATACCAGGGCTTTTTCGGCCACTTTACCTGTCAGCTCCGGATACTTATCACGAAGGTCTACCAGCATAGAGTGGTTATCCGTACCCCCCGAAACAATGGTAAAACCACGGCTGATCAGGGCTTCTACCAATGCAGCGGCATTCTTTTTAACCTGCGTCTGGTACTCTTTATATTCCGGTTGCAGGCACTCATAGAAAGAGACGGCTTTGGCTGCAATTACATGCTCCAGAGGTCCCCCCTGTATACCCGGGAAAACAGCAGAATCCAGCAACTGGGACATCATTCTGATCTCTCCTTTCGGAGTTGTTTTGCCCCAGGGGTTCGGGAAATCCTTACCCATCATAATTACACCACCCCGGGGACCCCGCAGAGTCTTGTGCGTGGTAGATGTTATAATGTGCGCATATTTAACCGGATTATCCAGCAAACCGGCCGCGATCAGGCCGGCCGAGTGAGCCATATCAATAACCAGGATGGCACCTACCTTATCGGCAATCTCGCGCATCCGTTTATAATCCCATTCCCGTGAATATGCAGAACCACCCCCTATGATCAGTTTGGGTTGCTCGCGGAGAGCGATCTCTTCCATCTGGTCGTAATCGACTCTTCCTGTCTCTTTATTGAGGTTATATTCGCAGGGTGTATAGATAAGCCCTGAAGTATTTACTGCCGAACCGTGTGAGAGGTGCCCCCCGTGTGCCAGATTAAGACCCATAAATTTATCACCAGGCTTAAGAACAGCCAGGAATACAGCTTCGTTAGCCTGTGCCCCTGAGTGTGGCTGCACGTTTGCCCATTCTGCTCCGAAAATCTCTTTCAGGCGGTCAATAGCAATCTGCTCGCTTTGATCTACCACTTCGCATCCCCCGTAGTAACGTTTGCCCGGATACCCTTCGGCATACTTATTAGTTAAACAGGAACCCATCGCCTGCATAACCTGGTCACTGACAAAGTTCTCGGATGCGATCAGCTCAATACCTTTGAGCTGACGCTGATGCTCTTTTTCGATAATGTCGAAAATCAAATCGTCTCTTTTCATTATGTGATAGCTAAAATAATAG
>JAJPZL010000216.1 GCA_021204375.1 Bacteroides sp. | reverse complement strand
TCCTTGATCACTTGTATAATGTTAAGATGGATATTATTAAGTTAATTTATAAAATACTTTTCACAGGCAGTTTGAATAATGGCATCTATCTCCGCACCTGTGTGAGAGATTGGTTCATTTCCTGTCATATCGGTTAGATCCTGCTCCGTAACATTATGTTTGAGATTATATTTAGACAGGGAAATTTCATAGATCTTTTTTCTTTCCTGCGGATTGGGATAGGTAATATAAAACGTATCGTCCAGACGACCTTTTCGGGCAAGTTCATCCGGCAACCCGATTAGACTATTAGCAGTAGCTGCAATATATACTTCACTTTTGCGCTCTTGCAACCAGGTAAGGAAAGAGCCCACCATACGTCTGACTGTGATATCCGAGCCTTCATTTTTATCGGTCCCTGAACCGGCAAAAGCTTTCTCAATTTCATCTATCCATAATATACAGGGTTGTGCCGCTTCTGCCACTGCTATAGCTTTTGCCAGGTTGTGTTCACTTTCTTCCACATAGGCTCCCATTAATCGTCCCATACCCAGACGTAATAGAGGCATCTCAAAGATACTTGAGATAGCTTTAGCAGTTAAGGTTTTACCACAACCAGGGGATCCTACCAGTAATAATCCTTTGGGAGGAGGTAGATTATATTTTGCGCGCTTTACAGTTTCTTCAAATATTCTTTTTTTATGCTCTATATATTCCAGTAAATTCTCCAGTCCCCGATATCATCTTTAGAAATATGTGAATCTACCACCTCTAATACCCCCGAGTTCCTTACAATTTGTTTTTTATAGTTTGAAAATTCATGGATGTCTCTACTTTTTATAAGTCCTTTTTGCTCCATAGTTCTTGTAAGTAATGTCTTCACCTCATACATTTGCATTCTTATGAGAGCATTGACACATTCCTGAAATTTAATAGAGTTCCCTAGCAAACGTTTTGCAAGTTTATACTTATTACTGCGTAATTCCCTCCGTATATCCTCCTGGTCCGGAAAAGGAAAAGTTAGACGACAGAATAATCGGTTAAGTTCTACCGGTAAATTATAGGTAGCTTCTAAAATAATGAGGATATTTCTTTTGTCCTGAGGAATTTCCTGATTCTTAAAAACAAACGTTTGCAATAAAGACTGAATTACAGGATCTTCCTGCAAGAAAAAAAGAACATTCTTTAAGACCAGTATCTCTGACTGGGTATCTTTAATAAACTTTTGTAACTCATCTTTAAGAGATATAATTTCAGCTTGTCTGAGATTGCCGGAAAATCTGTTTTTACAAAACCCTGCACTCCATTCTGCTATATAAGCAAAATTCTCCTGTAAGTCTTTATCTTCCAATAGGGTGTAAAATTCATCAGCTACAGAAGAGTGATCAAAAGTCTCTATAAAAACAATGGAAGTACGTTGCCGAATGCAAGCTTCCAGTTCCTCTCTGAACCGATCAATATTAGATTTCATAAGAATGTTCTCTTAAGCCAACCCTTCACTTTTTTGACAGTTTCCCCGACTTTCTCTGCTGCATTTTTTATACTTTTATATAAAACCTCTACCGGCTCTTTTACAGCAGCGGACACTTTCTTTAAAATAGGAGGCACCTTTTCAAATATCTTTTTTCCGCTTTCTGCTATACTTTTTATTCCCTCCTTAATTTTTATTATACCTCTGGAAAAGAGGAGAGCTGTTCTATCACTCTTAATCAGGTTTACAATGCGAGATTTGAGAAAACAAAGTCCTATATGAATTTTATCAGCTGTGTATCGTGCTATATTCTCCGGCACCTGAAAGAACTGTAAAGTCTGACTTATTCCCAATTTAATAGCATTTCCCATAAAAACCCAACCTGTATCTACAATTCCAGCTAATGTAGCAAGAGTTCGTTTGGTAGAATGATGAATATATTGGTTCTCGCCAATCTTTTCCCGTAAAAACTGATAATTTAATTTGGCTATATCAAGACTCTGTACACTAAGCTTTCCTAAAAAGTTTCCTAATGACCGGGCAGCTTTATCGGCAATTTTCCAATCGGGTAAGTTCTCTTTTAACGATTGATAAATAGAAGCTGCACATGCCTGTTCTACAACTATTTCTGTAGGAGAATCCAGGTCAGAGTCAAAATAAATCCGTAACAAAGAATTATTGGCTTTTGCCTGATCAATAGATTCAATATATTTGGTTTTTACTATTCCCCAAACCGCTTTCAGCCCAATATTTATATCTATGTTGCCAGCAAGAATCATACTACACCTCCTTTTTCTTTGTTATCCCATTTCTCTCCATCTTTTAAACCATCTGAAGCATGGAATGATGCTTTCAGGAGATCCTCTATAGTCTCGTTGGTATCGGCATCTTCCAGCATCGCAATACTTTCTGTTTGTAATATTTCTGATAATATTTGTTTTACCTCTTCTTTTTCCGGCTCATTCTGTATATTCTCTACAGATTTTCTTTCTGTCCATTCAACCGTATCAAAATTCCGATTTTTCCGATATTCCTCTTCATAATCTTCAATGAGCTGACGACGTTTTCGAGCAAAGTCGCTGATTCCCTCTATTACTTCTATATCTGTTTTATCTTTAAAAAACTCTTCTTTTAAGAAGTTATTCATAGGAGTTTCCATAACATATTTTTCATACTCCTTTATTTTAGCTTTATAGGCATCAGTAAGTTCTCCATCTTCTTTATAAAGATTCTCCTC
>JAJPZL010000040.1 GCA_021204375.1 Bacteroides sp. | reverse complement strand
TTTGTAACGCAGGAAACAAAGTAATAGGAAAACTATTAATATTGGTCTTATCATTATGATAATATTGCTACTTTTTTTAGTCTTGCGTTATCTGATGACCGGTGAATGGAGCTTTTAAATAAGTAAAGTAATAAAATGAGTGATATGATACGTTTACTTCCAGCTTCAGTCGCTAATCAGATTGCTGCGGGGGAAGTAATTCAGCGTCCTGCTTCTGTGGTAAAAGAACTGGTAGAGAACGCAATTGATGCGGGGGCTAAAAATATACAGGTACTCGTTACCGATGCCGGAAAAACCTCCGTGCAGGTAATTGATGATGGGATAGGTATGAGTGAGACCGATGCCCGGCTGGCCTTTGAACGGCATGCTACTTCTAAAATAAGTAAAGCTAATGATCTTTTCTCCCTCAAAACTATGGGATTCCGGGGAGAAGCATTGGCTTCTATTGCTGCTGTTGCACAGGTAGAATTAAAGACCCGCCGCCAGGATATGGAGATTGGCACTAAAGTAGAGTTTGCTGCCTCCGAACTGGTAAGTCAGGAAGCTGCTTCCTGTTCTCCGGGATGTACTTTTTATGTACGTAATCTTTTCTATAATATACCGACCCGTCGTAAATTCCTGAAGTCGAATACAACTGAATTAAGTAATATCTTAGTTGAGTTCGAACGGATTGCATTGGTAAATCCGCATCTCTCTTTTCTGCTCTATCACAATGATACAGAGCTTTTTAATCTGCCGGTGGCTTCTCATAGACAACGAATTATAAACATATTCGGTAAGAAATTAAATCAGCAATTGTTGAATCTGGAAGTGGAGACTACGTTGGTTAAAGTAAGTGGATATGTGGCAAAACCGGAAGCTTCCCGTAAAAAGGGAGCTCATCAGTATTTCTTTGTGAACGGACGCTATATGCGGCATCCTTATTTTCACAAAGCTGTGATGGAAGCCTATGACAGGCTAATACCGGTTGGAGAACAAATTTCTTATTTTATCTATCTGGAAGTAGATCCTGCATCCATTGATATAAATATTCATCCAACCAAAACCGAAATAAAGTTTGAGAACGAACAAGCTATCTGGCAGGTCATCGCAGCAGTTGTAAAAGAGACACTGGGTAAGTTCAATGCTGTACCTTCCATTGATTTTGATACGGAGGACAGACCTGATATTCCGGTATTTTCTGATTTTTCGGATACTCCTGCAGTGAGTCCTCCTGTAGTGGCTGTAAACTATGATTTTAATCCTTTCCGGCAAACCACTTCCACACCCGCTTATTCACGTCCTGATTTTAATTGGGAGAGCCTCTATTCCGGAACTTCCCGGGAGAGTAAAATGAATAAGGTATCCTATTATGAAACCGAAAGAGACGAAGAGTTCCCAAACAGGGTTAAAGATGATTTTTTACCTTTATATGGGCAGGAGAAGATAGAAGAGAAAGGGAGTCAGCATTTACAGATCAAGGGACGATATATTCTTACCTCTGTTAAGTCCGGACTTATGTTAATTGACCAACACCGGGCACATGTACTTGTATTATATAATAAGTATATGGAGCAGCTGGAACAAAGGCAGGGAGTTTCTCAGGGAGTTCTTTTTCCGGAAGTTATTCAGCTTCCCTCTTCTGAGGCAACTGTGCTGGAACATATTATGGATGAACTTACTGCTATAGGCTTTGAACTAAGTAACCTGGGAGGTAGTAGTTATGCTATTAACGGTACTCCTTCGGGAATGGAGGGAGTAGATCCCGTAGAGTTGATCCGGCAGTTGTTATATGCTGCCATAGAGAAGGGGAAGGATCTTAAAGAAGAGATCAATCATATTCTGGCTTTAACATTAGCAAAAGCTACGGCTATTGTATATGGACAATATCTTTCACACGACGAAATGGTCAATCTGGTAGATAGCCTTTTTGCCTGTCCTACACCGAACTATACACCGGATGGAAAAACAATACTAAGCGTGCTGAAAGAAGAAGAGATAGATAAAAGATTTAAGTAACACTAATATAATAAGGTATTATGGAGTATGCTATCTGTTTTTTACCGGTGATCCCTGTACGTCGTACTCCGGAAGATGGTGGAGAGTTAATGACCGAATTGCTTTTCGGAGATGCATGTGAAGTACATGAATATATGGATTCCTGGGCCCGGATCAGTAATAAAGCGTATGAATATGAAGAATGGCTTACTACCAAAATGCTTACTTTTATCAGCCCGGAAGAGTATAAAGCTTATGATCCGGCCTCCCTACCGGTTATTTCATCTTACTATACTGAAGCGTTCCATACAGAGAAGAATGAACATCTCTTACTTTCCGGTGGAAGTGTACTGCCAGAATACCGGCCGGATGGTACATTTCGGGTGAAGGATAGTCGTTACCGGATTGATCCGGAAGTAGTAAAGCCTGTAACGGAGAGTCTTATCGAAACAGCCATGAAGTATTATCATTCCCCCTATTTGTGGGGCGGGAAAATGCTATAGGGATAGACTGTTCCGGATTAACACAGGTCGTATACCGTATTCATGGAATACAGATCCCCCGGAATGCTTGTATGCAGGCGGAAATAGGTGAGTTAATTCCCTTTATTCAGGAAGCTATACCGGGAGATCTGGCTTTTTTTGATCATGGGGATGGTAAAATATCTCACGTCGGTATTGTACTTGAAGACGGATATATCCTGCATGCATCCGGTG
>JAJPZL010000241.1 GCA_021204375.1 Bacteroides sp. | reverse complement strand
GTTTAGTGATATATTTTATTTTTTCCATTTTTTATTGAATATCCCTCTCACGAAGTTTCAGCTGCCAGTTCCAGGCAGAACGGAGCGTATCTTCAATCGTCTCTACCGCTGTCCAGCCCAGCTCCCTGTTGGCAAATTCCGGATCGGCCCAGATCTTTTCAATATCTCCGGCACGGCGTCCTACAATCTGGTAATTCAGCTTCACACCGGTCGCTTCTTCAAAAGCATGGATCAACTCCAGCACTGAGAGGCCACGACCTGTTCCGATATTAAATATTTCTACCTTCTCTTTCTGCTTACCCTGCAGGATACGGTCAATCGCTACTACATGCGCTTTAGCCAGATCCACCACATTGATAAAATCACGGATACAAGAACCGTCAGGCGTATTATAATCATCCCCGAAAACACTCAGTTTTTCACGGATACCCATCGCAGTCTGCGTCAGGAAAGGCACCAGATTCTGCGGAACCCCATTAGGCAGTTCTCCCAGCAAAGCCGTAGGATGTGCACCGATCGGATTAAAGTAACGCAGTAAAATAACCTCTATAGGAGCTCCGGATGCCACCGTATCCCGCACAATCTCTTCGTTGATCTGCTTGGTATTTCCATAAGGAGAGGTAGCCTGCTTGATCAGAGCATTTTCCGTAATAGGCAATTCATCCGGTTCACCATATACCGTACAGGAAGAAGAGAATACAAATCCTTTTACCTGATGTTCAGGCATAAGTTCGAGCAGATTGATCAGAGAGACCAGATTATTCCGGTAATAAAGAAGCGGTTTTTCTACCGATTCACCCACTGCCTTGCTGGCAGCAAAATGGATAATAGCTTTAATACCCGGATATTTACCGAAAAGAGCATCCAGCCCTTCATAATCCTGGCAATCCAGCTTTTCAAAGACAGGACGAATACCCGATATCTTTTCAATATTATCCACCACATCGGCAGTAGAGTTAGACAGGTTATCAATGATGATCACCTCATAGCCACTGTTCTGAAGTTCAACAACTGTGTGGGAACCAATATAACCGGTTCCCCCGGTTACCAAAATTCTTTCTTTCATGGTTAACTATATTAATTAAGAGGTTGTTTAAACAATTTGGCCGGATAGACACCTTTACGGATCAGTTCGTTGATCCGCAGAATAACCTGTATCCTGTCATCCGCAGAGACCAGTCCCATCCAGCGGGCAGGCGATTCCACCGTCTTTACATGCACCCCCTGCTCAATCATCCCGTTGATGAACTCCGGAATAGAGAAATGAGCATTCAGTTCCCTGCCCTTAGCTGCAATAAACTTATCGAACTCCATCCGTATATCTTTAAATATGTCCGGTGTAAAACCCCACATATTCATAGAAACAGGAGTATCCTTATCCAGTTCAATCCATTTATTATATTCATTAGGATACATCGGCTTTCCTCCGACTCTTTCCACACTGTGCCGATCCGTTACGGAAATAAGTTCCTGCTCCTTACTGATCTCACAGATTCCTCTTGTAACCCCTCCGGATTCAGCCAATACGTTATCCAGGCGATAATAGATCATACAGTAGTTACGGGATGTATCCCACAGATGCTGTAGATTTTCATAGAGCAGGCTGAAACTCTCTCGTTGATAAAAATTAACCGCATTGATTACTCCGAAGGGTCTGTTTATCTCCTCCTCTGCCATCAGTACCGCATGGATAGAGCCCCACAATAATGTTCGTTTAGGACTTCTCAAAGGTTCCGGTACAGCCTCTACCTCCTGATAAACGAAACGGATCTCAGCCCGGTCCTCATATTTACAGGCAACCTTCTCTTTAAAATCCTCTTCGAAATATCGGCTGATCACAAATATTATTTTGTTAAATCCGGCCTGTATAGCATCGTATATTGAATAATCGAGAATAGTTTCTCCATTAGGGCCAATACCTTCCAGCTGTTTGAGCCCTCCGTATTTGTTACCCATGGTAGCTGCAAGCACGATTAAACTTGTTGTCATTTAAATACCCTTTCTTTTACCAGACAAAAATACGCTTTTATTACGGAATAGCACGAAAAAAAAGAGAGAAAAAACCAGAAGAGGGGATAAAGAAAGCCACGGATTTTTTCCGGGGCTCCTGTTTTATCTGTTTATAACCGACTCTTTATACAATTCCGGAGAATCCCATGAACGCCATAGCCAGCAATCCGGCTGCAATCAATGCGATCGGCGTTCCCTTTATACCTTCCGGTATCTTTACCAGGCTCATCTGCTCACGCAGTCCGGCAAACAGTACCAGAGCCAATCCGAATCCAATCGCCGTAGAAACAGCATAGATCACTCCGGTCAGCAGGTTATAATCTTTCTGGATCACCAGGATCGCAACCCCCAGGATACAACAGTTGGTAGTAATAAGAGGAAGAAACACCCCTAACGCCTGGTAAAGAGCCGGAGAGACCTTTTTCAGCACAATCTCCACCATCTGCACCAGTGAAGCAATTACCAGGATAAATGTAATCGTCTGGAGATAGCCCAGCTTAAATACATCCAGTACATATTTCTGTAACAGGAATGTTACAATAGAGGCGATCGTAAGTACGAATGCAACCGCTACACTCATTCCCAGGGCCGTATCAATCTTCTTGGAGACCCCCAGGAACGGACAGATACCCAGGAACTGAGATAAAACGATATTATTAACAAATATCGCAGATATAAATATCAGAATATATTC
>JAJPZL010000143.1 GCA_021204375.1 Bacteroides sp. | reverse complement strand
CGCCCGCACCAAGCGGGCATAATCCCGCCGGGTTACCGCCCTTTCCCGGGTATTAATATATCCGGCGATAAGGTGTTGAAGGTCTTCCACTCTCTCATTGGTACGTTCTCCCCCCCCCCCCAGGAGAAGTCACCGGCAAACACTCCGAAAGTCCGGGTACTCTCTTTTCCGGCAGAAGTTTTCCGGGAGTAAACCCTTCCTGTGTAAAACTCTCTTCTACCAACACACTAAAAGGAACAGCATACAAATAGACAGAAGAGAGTTCCGGAAGCACCTGCTCATTCCGGCAGATCCCGGCCCGGAGCCAAAGGCGGCCGTCAGGGGCGGTTAATTCACCCGGATCATCCGGTACACGTAATTTGATTCGTTCGGTAACCCGTAGATCCCGGGTAGTATCCTCCAGAATAGTTTCGACAGTAGTCTTCTGCCACTCATTCCCATCTCCCCAATACCAGATAATCTCCAGAGTCTCCCCGAAAACCTCTCTTACACCTGAAGGATGAAAATAAGAAAAAGAGAGAGGATCTCACCTCCTGCCATACCGATAAAAGAAAAAAAGAAGATTGGCATCACTCCGGGGAGATTCCAGAAAAGAGATCACGTTATCTTCCTTATCGGCTATCAATGGAATTATACCTAAGGGGTGTACCCGATAAAGAAAAGAGTCCTCTTCCCGGTGGAAATGGCGCAGATCCATGATCTCTTCGCTACGGTAATTCAATACGATCTTTTCCACCATCGGAGAGAGTGAAGGATTCAGCGGAGACAATCACGCACTCTTCCGGTAATTACGGAGTATATCCCGGGAAAAGAGGGAGCGATAAATATCCTCGCCAAACCCCATAGCAGGTGCATCCAGTGTAAAACTCAGAAAGCCGGAACGTGTACCGATATGATAATCATACTCCTCTTCGGATGTTTCCGAAGGAGGCATCCGTTCCGTACAAATGTGAGAAAAAGAGGTTACGGAGGAGAGCCTACCATTGGATAAAGGAGCCTGCCCTATCCCCGAAGAAAAAAGGTAATAAGAGGATTCTCCCGTAACAGGATACCAGTTATAATCATTCAGGTAACGGGCCGTCATCCGGAACGAATCATTATCGATAGATAGTCCGTAGGCACGGTAATAGGAACAGAGTCCTTCCGGATCTTCCGGAAGTTGCTCCCAGGTAAGTTCCAGATCTGCTGAGATCACTTTTTTGCGACTCATCTCGTAGTTTCCTACAGCAAACCAGGCACCCTTACGGGTTTCATATCCAAACAGGTGAAAGGGTTTGGTCACATCGACCCTTCCCAGATGATTATATACCTGTACATTTCTGATCCCCTTCACCCGGGTACGGATCACAATACGTCCTAACAGAAAGCAACTCAGCCAGGAATAGGAATAGAGCCAGGCATCCGGATTGGCAGTGATACGAAGAGCCGGGTAAGAAGAGGTAAAGGAATGCAGCTCCGGGTCGCAGGGAAAAATAGGAAGAAAACTCTCCTCCAGCATAAAAGTAAGACGAAGAGAACTCCTTTCTTTTTTAAGCACATATCCTGCTATTGGATCCCATCCCCTTGCTGTAGTTACCTCTATACAAAAAGCAGAAGAGAGTATTTTATAGATAAATTTCTCTTCTTCCCACTGCGGGAAATGCACAGAGAGTTTCCGGATAATCGCTTCAAACTCCCGTTCCCAACCATCATTTTCGGAGTCAAAAAGAAGAGTAATCTCTCGTCTGCCTTCGTGAAGCAACAAAGAGGAATGGGTAATGAGGATCCCCGGAGAGCAGGAAAAACGGGATTCCCGACTATATTCGAACATACCTTCCCGCAAAAAAGAGTCACGCAACAGATCTTTATACCGCACATCCGTAATGTAATAAAGATAACCTGCCGGAAGATGCCGCTTTTCCCGTTCAAAATAGAGAGAACAAGCATCCTGTAACACTACATTTTCCTGATAAACATCCTCTTCCAGCCTGCAAGTAAAAGTAGCACCCTCTTCACTCTTTAGCAGAAAAGGGGTTCCCCGGGAGAGACACAGTGGCCGTTCTCCTTTTTTTGGAAAGAACTCCCCATATAGTATAAGGACGTGGCGGAAGTGGCTCTATTCCCAATCCATCTTTTAGGTACCAGGAAGGAAGGTGGTGCTAACGCTCATTAAACCGCTTAGTAAGCTCCTGCAGATGTTCGGTAAATATCTGTAAAAGTGCCTGGGCAGGTTCCTGCCGTCCGTCAGCAGGAGGTCTGTTCCCCCACTCCGCCCACTCTTTCAAAGAGGAGAGTAATTCATTAAAATAATCTTCGGGTAAATCCCGGTAATTATAATAGCGGATTACACCCGCTATCTTAAGGATCTGACACACCAGCAAACGTGGATCATTCTCAATGACCCCGAAAGGTTTAACGGAAGCGATCCGTTCCAACTCCTTTTTTCTACTCAATCCCACTCTCTTCATCTCTCTACAGATTTGTACCTTCCAACAGATAGAAAGGATATACTATATTACTGCGGCTATTGGTTTGCCGGATTCGATAATCTAAAGAAACTTTAATAATTCCCTCCTCTATGCAAGAATGGTCATCCACTTCAACACGCTCTATTTCTATCCGGGGCTCATAGAGCAAAACCGCATTTTTTATCTCCAGGATCAACAAAGTTTTTCCTGTAAGACCGGGATTGGAAAAAACAGAACGATTCAGGTGACATCCATACCCGGAACGGAAAATACGTTCACCCGGCAGGGTGGAAAAAAGTATCTGCAAACTCTGCCGGATATCCTCTTCACCGGAAACCATCTCTACGCCCTGATGTTTTTGGAACATCACAGGAAATTTCCATCCTTTTCCTATATATTTCTTCTCTTCCATCCTGCTATCCTCCTATCATTACAGTAAAACAACCCAGTACAATATTGCCTCCGTGCGCACAGATATCTCCCATACGGACGGCAGGCTTTCCACCGATCAGTACAGTAGCAGAACCCTGTACAATACTATTCGACGGTCCTACACAGACACACATATCTCCCAGCACAGCAGCCGGTAACCCACCAATAAGTACGGTGGGAACACCCGGTCCGGCAATAGGCCCGCCTACGTGCGGAACAGGCGGCAACCCGGGAGTAACCTGGGGGCAAACATACAGATCAGTTAAACGGGCAGCAGGGGGCATACTTTTCTCCTTTCTTAATTAATAGCCACCATGGCTCCTTTGATAACTGTCTGTCCGGTAGCAGTAAGTTCTGCTTTGGTACTACCTTTGGCCACAAAAGCCATACCGGCAGTTGCGTTGATATTCATTCCTTCCCAGGTCATATCCGTTCCGGCCTCTCCTTTCAGAGCCGTTCCGGCCTCTAAGGTAATATCTCCCTGAGCTTTTAAAGAGATACTACCGACCGAATCCAACACAATACCTTCACTTTTCATCTCTATCTTATTGCCATGCTGATCACTCAGGAAGATCTTTTCCTGATCATCCGTCAGGCAAAAGATATTTCCTTTTGGAGTCTCCAGTGTTATACTACTCTCCTCTTCCTGAAATTCCATCTTCATTCCGGAGCGGATTTTAATACCCCATACATTATTATCTTCCGTAAATGCATAGGGAGGAACATTTTTACTTCCATACATACTTCCCAGGATAACAGGAAAAGAGGGGTCACCGTTAAAAAATTCGATCACCACCTCATCACCCACATCCGGCAGAAAACAGGTTCCGTATCCGCTACTGGCCCAGGGTTGTACCAGGCGGGCCCGAACCGTATTACTATCTACTCCCAACAGGGAGAAAGCTATCTCTATCCGGTACTCTCCCAGAGGATCTTCGGGCAGATGAGTTACAGTTCCGATATACAATCCATAAATACCGGGCAACAGACCAGATGCCGGGGGAGCCATTACATCTCCATAAGACCTGTTCTCTTCTGCGGGGAGACCAATCCCTACCGTAGTGGTCCAATTCCCCTCTTCTATCTCATGAAGTACCATACCGGCATACAGATCCCCGTTAAAACGTTTTCCCACTCCTGTTATTTTGATCAGGCTTCCCGGAAGCGCCTTTGCATTTCCCTGGAATCGTACCTCTCCCCGTATACGGGAAAGAGCATTCCGCAAATAGCGGGCATCCGCCCAGTTCTGTAATGTATCACTATCGGGAACACAGGCAGTCTGAAGGATCACCTGATTTTTATCCGAAAATGCATACAGGGAACCCGGATACTCTTCCCCCTGCTTATTCACAGCAGGTACAGAAGCTGTACCGGTGATCAGCGAGTGAGTAGCAGCATCCCAGGCAGTAGCTGTCACTCCCGCTCTCTGCGGGGCAGCATACAAAGTTCCGGAAAATTCCAACAGATTCTCTCCCCACATTACTTCCAGCACCGGAGAAGAATTTACATTCGGAACAGCAACAGAAAGAGCCGTTCCCTCCGAAAGAAGAACCCATCCGTTGGCATCCGCCCGGCAACGAATAAAATCCCAGTCGGTAGCATAATATTGTACCAGTTCCGCATGTTCACTGCTACTATCTTCCACTGTAAAACTCAGGGAAGAGTACTCATTCAGGATAGCAGATAGGGCATCCGTATCGGTAACTTCCTTGAAGAGCCGGTTTTTACGTACCAGGGTAGTCGCCCATACAGGATCACTGTATTCTATACGCAGGAACGAAGCGTTCTCCTCTATTTCGAAAGAGTATGCCGTTATAATACCCTCATAAATAGCAGATTCACTACCGGTCCCATAACTCACGGTCACGGAGATTCCCTTTCCCGGGGAGAGAGCTTCCTCTTCCCCCTCCTCTACCCCGGCAGATGCAACCCTTCCCGCAGCCAGTACGATCCACGCTTTACTAATGCGGTTCACCTCTTTGTGTATCCGTACGGAAACAAGCTGCAACAGACTATCTATTTCAGCGCCATCTGCATAGACCTTACAGGTAACTATACCTTCACTGTCATTATCTGTTTTTTGAGCCATACACTTCCAGCGGAGGGAACATAACCGATGTTCCGGGTTTTACATTCCGAAAAGTATTGAGCCCGTTAAACCGGGCTACATCTAAGCAATAAGAGGGATCTTTGTAAATAACACTACACCAGTGCGCAAGACTCTCCCCGGCTCTCAGGACGATCACTCTGGAGAGATCGAGTGAACACTTTCCTTCCCGGCGTACAGTAATGATTCCGGCCGTATGGCTAACAAAGATGAGCGAGATAGTAACCCGCAGGGGCTTCCCATCGGGAGCGAACAAGGTATAATCCTGGGAAATGGTACTCAGTCTTCCTTCAAATGTGATATCTCCCCAGGCGATCAGCACATAACGCGGCTCATGTGATTCAGCGTTCATATCATAAAGAACGGTATACAAAGTATCCAGATAATCTTCCAGTCTACTCCCCTCTTTAAAGTCCGGCAGTACTCCTGTCACATCCAGCGTTAATTTAAAAGAGAGAGAAGTTTCATTGTGCCGGATATATTTTCTCTCCAGATAAGCATTTCCCTGTTTTTTGGACGAATCATATTGAATATCTCCTTTCCAGGCCAGCGAAGAAGGATTGATCTGTACTTCAAACTCCTTACCATCACCGCTGTAATCAGCGTTCGTATAGCCCGTAATTAACATTTTGGTCATAACTGTTCTCCTTTCAGCGCTCCCGGATCTTCCGGTACTCCTGTTGTATCTGAAATTTGATCTCCCGCAACAACTCTCTTTTCAGATTTTGCAGTTGTACTGCATCCACCTCTACCGGGCCAGCAGAAGAGACGACCGTTGTCCTTACATGGATCTCTTTAATCACAATAGCCATTTTATTCACGGTTTAAATAAGAGTAGGCAAATTCCAGGGTCTCAATTAATACTTGTCCTTTCTCAGCATCCAGCGGTTCGACTACCCATTTCACAGGAAAGGCACGGGAGCAATACCAGCCGGCAAGCGGTTTTCCTTTTTCATTGAGCAATTTGATAAAAATATACTGGGTTTTAACCGGTTGGCTATAATTCCTTTCCAGAACATTTTTTATCCACTGCACCTCTTTATTATCTACAGGTTCCATCGCTCTTTTCAGGACCAGGTTCGGATGACAGACCCGGCCCGGAAGCTAGAGTTCAAACTTATTCTCTCCTCCCTCCCGGATCTTTTCCGTCTCCATTTCCAGGGTGAGGCCGGAGACCTCCCGGAAAGGAAGTTTCCAGGCCCCGATCTCCACGGAAAAATAGAAATTAACAGGTAAATCCCATTCCATTTCTTACTTACTTACCAGTTCTATTCCCTTGTGAGCAATTTCCAGTGTTTCTACCGCCACCTCATTTCCATCCGATTTAAAATCAGTACCGGTTACTTTCGTAGGCCAGGCATTGATAAGTTTCTAGGCCATAGCCGGCTCACCCTTCTCATCCAACAAGGAAATAGTAATAGTTTCCCGATCAAAAGTATTCATCTGTATCTTGTTAAACCATTGCCAGAACTTCTTATCATCTTTAAAAACACCCTTTTTTAAAGTAATATTACTGTACTTTTTAATACTCGGCATCTTGATCGTAGAGAACTGCTTGCTGTTCCCGTGACGGTACTCAATAACCTGAGTCTCCACATCCAGTCCGGAAACCTCCTGACAGGCTATTTCACCCAAATCACTGAATGTAACCTTGAAATAAAATTTGGGCAAAGGCCATAATGTTTCATCTGCTATCTTCTGTTTCTTTTAAATAAATAGTATAAAATAGATCAACTCTTTTGCATCTGCTGCTGGAAGGTTATTTCGATAAACTCTGCCGGACGTACGATAGCGACCAGCACCGTAATTCTCATAATACCCTCCAATATATCTTCGGGAGTCATGGTATCTCCCAGCCCTATATGTACACTATAAGCATCATTCGGCATAGCACCGGCCAGCCCTCCCCGTTTCCAGATCCCGTTGAGGAAGTTGGAGATCATACTCTTTATATTCAACCACGTATTGGCTTCATTGGGATCAAAGACATAGGCACGGGCAGCATTTTTTACGGACTCCTGCAACATGATCATGGTACGCCGTACATTGATATAGCGCCAGTCTAAAGAATTCCCGTCTAAGGTACGGGCTCCCCATACTTTAATCCCTTCCCCCATAAAGGTATGGATAGCATTGACCGATTTCCCGCTCAGCGGCACATTCAGGTCCTCCTGTTCTTCGTGGGATATATTGACCGCCGGACTGATAGCAGCTGCCACCCATACATTGGCCGGAGCTTTCCAGACTCCTTTTGTATTATCTACCAGAGTAAAGACCCCTGCCATAGCCGCCGAGACCGGAAGCAGGTTCAGGCAGATACGCATCTCTTTCAAAAGAGTACGATAAAGGGGATTGAGTTGCATCAACACTTTATGAAGAGTAGCACGCTCCACATCCGGTAATCCGGAAGAGAGACTCCCTATATAACCGATTACCTGCTCCTTTTTCTCCTCCGGAAGCATACTCAGGGAGAGCTCCTGAGTCAATAACTCCTGCAGTTGTGCGGTATCCAGGTTTTCAAAACTAAGTTCGCTCTTCTGTACAACAGAAGTATGAAGTCAGGGATAATAGACAGCCCCGAAGTCCAGGAACTCACTTCCGATCTGTTCCCGGAAACGATGTACCACATCCCCCTCAGGATCTTTACGATCCTTGTAACCGTTATAGACATCAAGCATTGCAAAACGGTTCCGCATCTCATAACCACAATGTTTCAGCATAGCCTGCTGCAACGCATAACAGTCATTCCAATCCGGTAGTACAACCGCCTCCGGAATAACCACCATGGTAGGTTCCGGCTCTTTAATAAGAGGTACAATTCCCTGCTCCAGCCTCTCCTTCTCCATCTCCGACTGATAATCTCCTACCGATACAATATAGCAGGGACCACTTCCGTTGGCATAGAACAAAAGCATATTATAGAACAGGTTATACCGGTCGGTACGTTTGAGCAGGTAGTTCTTACCATTAAAAACAACTCCTCCCGCTTCACTTCCCTCTTCCAGGGTAAAGCGGAGCACCGGAGCTTCACCATAGTAAGAACGGAACTCAGCCATAGAAGTGATCCGCCAGGGCTTACCCAGCAGGGACATATTACCATTGGTAGCCTTCTCCGTATAACCGATAAAAGCCGGAACGGCAGTTGCTACCTCAACAACGGAGTTTGGAAAAGCATTCTTCTCCACAATATAGACTCCAGGGGTTTTCATTGCACACATAGAACAGTACTCTTTTATAAATTTATAAATAGATATAAGCAGTGATCGTATCAGATGCTCCGGTTACCGACAGTTCCCGGGGAGAAGGAGAAGGAAGTTTATCGCGCAGTATCCATCTCCTGCCGGCATTCTCCGTTAGCTGTACCCGGTATTCATAATATTGTTTCAATCCTATTTTTTCTGTGGATCTGCTCCGGTAGATCCTACTACCATCTATCCACTCTTCCCATACGGGAGGAGTAAAAAATATCCGGGATTCCCGTTCTTCCAAAGCAAGTACGAAGTTCTGCTTTCTCTCTCCCGGAAAGATAATATACTCCCAGTAACGACGCTCCGCATCAATCCCCATGGAGAACCTTACCGGATCTACAGGCAACTCCGTCTCTATTTCCCCCCACACTCCCGGCAGTGAAGAGTAACGAACAGTAATTCCGGAAGAAAGAACAGGCAACCGCCGGGATGTAACATAGTAAAACATATCTTCCTGCGGTTTTACCAGCAAACGTATCGAAAACACCTCCTGAGAGCTCTCCTCCATTCTACACAAAATACTCCAGCATCCGGGAGCCATATTCCTGAAAAGCACACCGCATCTCCGGAAAAAGAGCTCTGTTTCTCTGTCAGGTTCTGCAACCAGCGGTACTGTTCCCGGCATATAAAAGGAGTGACTTATACAAAGTGACAACCTTGAACGATATACCTCCCTGCTCCTCATCCTCTAACCTCCTTCGAAGTGATGGAACGCACTACTTTTTGTATCTCTCCGGCATTGACCGGCAACGAACGTACCTTACAGAGTATAGAAGGATAGTAATGACCCCCATGCATACTCCATACATTCGATAACTCTCCCCAGGAGAGATTAATCGGCTCTACCGATATAGTATGATGGGTATAAGGCAGCGTGATCACAGGGTGAGCCTGCAAAAAAAGAGGCGATCCCGGAAAGCAGATGCAGGGATACTTCGTATTGTTTCTCGGAGAGGACCACTGAAATAAGCAGGTAAAGATTAAGTAACCAGGGAGAAGCCATGGCCTGAAAATGGTGATCCGTAACCTGTCTGCGAATAGAGCCGGAACCTCCGGTATTCTCTTTCTCCACATGAACCAACGTAAGGTATACGCTCTCCTGAGACAGACGGGAACTGTTCCCGGTAAACGGATATACACAAACCAGTTCCTCGCCGGATTGCAGATTCTGCTTCAGGAAAACAGAAAGAGAGTCAGAAAGAGTAGTCAACACTTCGCTTATCATATAGTATAAGTAATTAAAAGATCCTTATCCATCCGGAAGTAATAGACAATCCGGAGCATGGAACAAAAATAGGAGCAGATGACGAAATTTTATTTCGCCATCCCCCGGCAGGCGAAAAAAGTAAGAAATTTACGGAGCAGGATGAAAGCAAAAGATCAACTTTCCCCCGGCAGACACAAGAGTTTCCCACAGATTTATTACATTTGCTGAAAGATTTACGATATATGGACACTGTAACTATTCCTTCCATAGAGACTCCTGATAACATCAACATGAGTTCGGATCTCTCCGTATCCTGCTTCGAGTCACTTCTATATCCGCACCGTTTGGAGAGTGGCGGCTTGATGTTCATAAAAAAAGGAGAAGCCAAACTCTCTATCGATCTTTTTGATTTTACCACCAAAACTAATGATATTATCACTCTCCTTCCGGGGAGCATTATCCAGCTTAAACAACATAGCAAAGACCTGAAAATAAACCTCATCCGAATCTCTCCACACTTTATCAAAAATCTCATTCTCCCCCAACATATCTTTTCTTCCTTTAAATTCATCCAGCTCAATCCGGTTTTGAGCCTGGAGGAGAATGATGCGACCCTGATATTCGATTTCTGTTCTGCCTTCTTTCAAATATTTGAACGACTGGAACAGAAAGAAAAAGAGAGCGCAACCATTATTAGGCATACCTTTATGTCCCTGTTCTATACCCTGATAGCTGCCTATGAGCAAAAAAGCAGGAACACATAGGTTCCATTAAGACGCTGTGATGAGATAGTCAGAGAGTTGCGAATGCTTATTTTCAAACATTACCGGAACGAACGCTCCGTCTCCTTTTATGCGGAAAAACTGTTCATTACTCCCAATTACCTGAGTGAAGCAGTAAAACAGGCCACCGGGAAAAAAGTAACAGACCTGGTTGCCGGAGCTATTTTGCTGGATGCAAAAGCACAGCTTAAATCCACCACCCATACCATCCAGCAGATCTCTGATTCGCTCCACTTTCCTAACCCCTCCTTTTTTGCCAAATATTTTAAAAAATATGTAGGGGTCTCTCCTAAAGTTTACCGGGAGAGTGAACAGGATCATCCTTAAAAAACAGGAAAACAGAACATCTTTCCTTTGGTTTAGAGCTTACCCGCACTCATTAAATTCCTGACTTTTGCAAAAAGTAAATTTAACACTTTGTATCCGGGGAACTCCTGTCTACAAACGGCCCCTTTATTTACTCTATCATTTTAAGCGATTATAAAACAGGATAAAAGATGAATTATTATCAGTTGGGAGAATTAGTACACCGCCAGGCAGACAAATACGAGAAGAAAACAGCCTTACTGGAACGGAATGAAAAAGGGAAATGGATCGCAATTTCATGGCGTAACCTATCCGATAAAGTCATACAAACTGCCCGGGCAATAGCCGAATTCGGAATCAGGGAGCAGGATACTATCGGAATTTATTCCCAGAATATGGCCTGCTGTTTTTATACGGATTTCGGAGCCTATGCCAACCGGGCAGTCCCTGTACCGCTCTATGCCACCAGTTCTCCGGCTCAGGTAGCCTACATTGTTAATGATGCGGAGATCAGCACCCTGTTTATAGGCGAACAGCTGCAATATAACAACGCTTTCAAAGTACAGCAGGAATCAGAGGTTCTCCAACGGCTCATCATCTTCGACCGGACCGTTACCTTCAATCCCGAAGATAAAACCTCTATCTATTTTGAGGATTTCTTACGTCTGGGAGAGAACGGACATGCAGAATCCACAGTAAAGGTCCGGATGAATGAAGCGGCACCAGAAGATATTGCAACCATCATTTACACCTCAGGCACTACCGGCGAATCCAAAGGAGTGGTATTGCACCATTCTAATTTTCTGGAAGTATTCCGTATTCACGATATCCGTTTGCCCCGGTTAAACGATAAAGATATATCTGTCTGCTTCCTACCGCTCACCCATATCTTTGAAAAAGCATGGTCCTCCTACTGCCTGCACAAAGGCATAACAATAGCCATCAACCGGGACCCGAAACACATTCAGGAGACCCTAAAGGAGATACGCTACACCCTGATGTGTAATGTACCCCGCTTCTGGAAAAAAGTATACATAGGTGTACAGGAAAAATAGCCGCTTCTCCCGGAATGATGCAGAAACTATTTAAAGATGCTATTAAGATCGGTCACGAATACAACCTGGAATATAAGAACAAAGGGATCCGGCCTCCTGCCGGACTCTCTCTTAAATTCAATCTTTATAACCAAACAGTATACAGGTTACTTAAAAAAGCCATAGGTATAGAAAAAGATCACCTTTTTCCCATTGGCGGGGCTCCACTGGCCGATAATGTAAATATGTTCCTGCAATCCGTAAATATTCCCATCGTAATAGGCTACGGTTCCAGTGAAACAGCAGCAACCATCTGTTTTTACCCGAAAAATAATTTTATCATCGGTTCCATCGGTACGCTGATGCCGGGAGTAGAATTACGAATTGACCCGGAGAACAATGAGATCCTGGTAAAAGGGAAGACCATCACTTCAGGCTACTATAAAAAACCCGAAGAAAATGTCCGTGCCTTTACAGCGGACGGATATTTCCGCACCGGTGACGCCGGTTACCTGGAGGGTAGCACTCTTTTTTTCAGGGAGCGGATCAAAGACCTTTATAAAACTTCCAACGGTAAATACATTGCCCCACAAATAATTGAAGGATTGGTTGGAAGCGACAAATATATCCGGCAGATAGCAGTGATAGGAGACGAGCGTAAATTTGTCAGTGCATTAATTGTACCCGATGCGGAAGAACTGGAAAAATATGCCGGAAAGAAACAGATCCAATATACCGGCTATGACGAGCTGATCAATCACCCCAATATTCACCGCATGATAGCCTCCCGGATAGAAGAGCACCAGAAAGACCTGGCCTCCTACGAAAAGATCAAAAAATTTGTGTTGCTTGCTTACCCTTTCAGTATGGAAAGCGAAGAACTAACAGATACCCTGAAACTGCGACGCCGGGTGATCCTGAAAAATTATGCCATCCAAATAGATAAAATGTATAAAGAATAGAGGCCCTCACCCGCCCAGCTATAAGAAGTAGAGCATATAATTGAGAATTTATTTGGTAATACCCGTTTTTTACGGTATCTTTGCCATACCCTACTTGTTATACACCTTGAAAGAAGGTAGCTGCTTCCTCTCTCCTTTTCACGAAGGCGGAGGAAGTGGCCATAACAAACTCCCCCCCTTTTCACACACCCACTTTCTCTCCTGCTTTTCCATTAAACTCCGGTTATCACAACCAAACACTCTCTCATCAAATAGTTTTGTTCATTTATCGGGACTATGAGATATTTGCACCTTATCAGTACAAATAACTAAAAATATATCAAGGATAAACAAGACAAAATTATCATTATGGGTAGCGATTATCGCTTTGATCTCTGTAGTTTCAAATGAAGCAAAGGCCCAGGAGACCCCGGTCACTTTTGGTATAACAGCAGGAGCCAACCTATCAACATTTAGCGGGGATATGAAAAACACCCAATCACTACTCAGGTATCAGGTCGGTATAACGGCAGACATACTCCTGACAGACAACCTTTATTTGCTGACCGGCCTGGATTTACAGACTAAAGGGGCCAAGCACAGCCCAAAATCAGCCCCAAATGTCAAGTATAACCCGATATACCTGCAACTTCCCGTAAATATCGGATACAAATTCGATGTCGGTCCCAACATGCGGTTGGTTATTAACGCAGGTCCATACCTGGCTTATGTGATCGGCGGCAAAGCTAAATCAGACGGGAATAAAGAGTCTGTATTTGGTAATAACAAGTTAAAACGACTCGATTATGGTTTAATGGGAGGTGCCGGAGTTGAGATCGGAAAATGGCCATCCATGCCGGATATGAGTTTGGTTTAGCCAATATCAGCGATGCCAAAGGAACGAAGATCAGGAACAGAAGCCCTTACCTGACGGTCGGATATAAATTCTGAAACCGAAACCAACAACCTGAAGAAGCCCTGATTGAATAGTCCGGAGCTTCTTTTTTTACCCGTGATCCTAAGCAAACTACCAGTCATCAAATAAATTTCTCCGACCCGAAATGGCGGCTGATATTTGCTGACAGAACATAAAAAAAATCAAATGAAAATCTCAGTAATTATCTTAACCCTGTTTGGATTAACTTTAACAATTAAAACTCATGGACAGGTTTATCTGAAGTCCGAATACGTATCCTCCTCCCCTTTCAAAGATGAGAACAATCAAAAAACAGGAGGTTCGGGAGATATGTTTAAAGTAAACGGCGGGGTCAGCATACCCCTATCCTTTAAACAAGAGGAAAACAACCGTAAAAAGATGTGGGCCCTATCACTGGATGCCACCTATGCTACATACAATAACAAGCACATTCCTGCCTTTATGCACCCGGACAATATTATAAACACCACGTTAAGCATGAGTCATTTACGCCCCATTGGCCGCAAATGGTCGATGCTTGCCGTACTGGGAGGCGGTATCTACTCCGATCCTTCACACATAAAAACCAAAAGTATACTCGGCAGCGGAGGGATAGTGTTCATCTACCATCTATCCGATAAGCTGGATATAGGTGTAGGAGTTGGAGTAAATAATAGCTACGGTGTTCCATTAGGCTTACCCATGGGATATCTGAACTGGCACATTGACGGTAAATACGAAGTAAAAGTAGAAATGTTCGAAGCCGCCGAAGTATCAGCAGCAGTCGCTTTCAACCACTGGTTTAAGCTAAGGCTGATCGGACTTGAAGTCGATGATACATCGGCAGTGATGGATGTAGAGGGTCAATCAAAGATATTCGGTTCGGTATCCATGAAATCGGGATTACAGGCCGATTTCCTAATAAACAGGTCATCTTCCATACAATTGACAGGAGGTGGATTATGGAACAGGAGTGCCTGTGTAATAAACAGAAGCATGAAAGACTATTTCAAATAGTTCGGCAGAGAGTATGACCTCGGTTTCCAACCCGCTATCTATTTCCAGGTGGGTTATAAATTGGGATTTTAGAGAGAAATAATAGGACGATCATTCGGAGGTATATATACATCTGAGCAAGCGCAAAGATATTTTACCAACCTATTCAAAGAAGAAAAAATAAGGAGTTCACTTGAAAAGTAAGCTCCTTATTTTTTACTTGCTGATCAGATTCTTATAAACCACCTGGTTCAAAAGCTTCTCTCTCCGGTAGCGGGAAAGCGGCAGTTCAACGCCACCCACAAAAACCCGTCCCCCCATAACGGAATCAATCTGTGCCACATTGACCAGGAACGATTTATGAATCCTGAAAAACTGTTCCCTGGGTAACATCTCCTCCAACGAAGATAACGTTTGATGGATCACTCTTTTATCCTCCCGGAAATGCAGCTTTACATAATTTTGCATACTCTCCATATATAAAATATCCGGCCAGTATATTTTTTCAAAAGAATCTCCCTGGCGGATATACATATAATCCTGCTGTTCGTTGCCACTTTTCTCCGCATGATTGCGCAGTTTAAATAACTGTAACGCATTAACGGCTGCCTGGTAAAAACGTTTAAACGCAATCGGCTTCATCAGGTAATCCACTACCTGTAAGCGGTAACCATCCAGCGCATATTCGGAATAAGCAGTGGTAAAAATAGTCAGCGGAGGATGATCCAGCGATTCCAGAAAATCCATACCGGAGAGGTAAGGCATATTAATATCCAGGAAGATCAAATCTATCCTCTCCTTATTAATATACTCCGTCGCCTCCAAAGCCGATGAACAATCCTCCACCAGCTCTAAAAAATTGACCTTTACCATAAAATCCACAATCCCCTCCCGGGCTACCGGTTCATCGTCCACCACCAGACACCGCAGTACGACTTTACTAGCCTGTTTTTCTATATTTTCTTCCATAAGTATCAGTATAATTTGATTTCCAGATTGATCCGGTAAACGGTATCCGTAGTATGAATATTCAGATGATGTGTATCCGGGTAAACGATAGACAATCGTTGGGTTGTAGTGGCCAACCCCAATCCTCCGCCTTCCTTTTTACGAGGTGATTCAGTCGTCTTTGAATTTTCTACCATCAGGGTAAACAGATCCCCCTTCTGCCTGACGGCAATATTTACATACCCTTTTGCCGAAGGCATCCTGGATACATGTTTAAAGGCATTTTCAATGAACGAGATAAGCACAAAAGGGGTGATCATTTTTTTCCCGTTCTCCACTTCCCACTGGCAATCCACATTCAATTCATTCCCCCACCTCAGTTTTTCTACCTCGATCACATCCTGGATATACTTCACCTCCTTTTCCAGTAATACCCGATCATTATTGTACTCATATAATTGGTAACGCAATATATCCGAAAAACTGGTCAGTAATTCCGAAGCTAAATCCATATTCTTCTGCATCAATATATGAATATGGTTCAATACATTGAACATCATGTGCGGATTGACCTGATTGCGCAGGAATAAGAGCTGTTCTTCCAGATGCGCCTTTTCCTGGAAAGCGTGTTCCCGGAAAAACTCCAGGCCACAAAATCCCAACAACATCATAAGAGCACTTGGGATCATACCCAAAAACTCTCTGAACAACATAGTATAGGTTTCATAGATAAGAGCAGAAAGCGGAAAGACTCCGTTCATCTCCAACCAGAGAAAGCCCTTTACCACTAAAACAAGCATCAGGGCCAGAGCCAAAGTGATCCCGATAAAACCCAGGATAAAAGGAACCGTCTTCCGTTTGAGCAATGTCCTTTTTAGAAGTACTTTAGAAGTATAGATCGTCGCCGTAAAAGCAATCGTTATAAAACAAAATGTGAACATGAACGATTCCAATAGGGTTGCTCTTCCCGAGAACTGCGTCCAAAGGGTAATGAACAGCACGGTCCAGAAACCGCCTATAAAAAGGTTATATGATTATCCGCATGATGTCCGTTGATTTATTGAACATCATATGAATGTT